>DATMYT010000135.1:0-2675 GCA_035560855.1 Negativicutes bacterium
CTGCAGAGCAGGGGTTGTGAATATAGCAACGATAATTCGGCAGCTTCCCGCGGGCGGTTGGCGAATCCCTCGTTACTTAGATTTCGCCGTCTTTTGTTGATGACAATGCCAAAATCAAAGCGCAAGCGATAAATTCCCGGCGGAATATCCTGAGGGATTAGAGGCTTGGCGGAAAAAGAAATTTTGGCATCGGTGCCTGCGGGTTGAAGTTGTTGTGCAGGAATTGTAAGTAGTTCGTCCAGCGGATTTTTGTAACGGCTCCCCGCGTGTTTGCTGATGGCGCCGCTGGAACCGCCTTCGATGGCAATGCCTGTAGGAGTAATCAAGGTGGACATGCGTTCGTCACCGGGCAAACGCATCCAGCCTTGGGCATCAAAAATACGTTCCGATGTGATCAGGAGCAAATAATCACTGGGAGCGCCTTCGGCCTGACGGATGGCGCTGCGCCACTGCGGCGACAGAGTCAACTCTACATTGATTGTCAGTGGTGTATTGGGTTGGAGGTATCCCCGGGAAAGATGAATGGACGCAGACCAGTCTCCCAAAGCACTTTTCCCTTGATCGGAAAACTGAAGGGATTGCGGCGCGTCCATTGCGGTTGTCAGGGCGGGCCAGGACAGAGGCAGGAAGGCGGCAGCTCCCAGCATGGAGGCTGTCTGAAGAAATTTTCGGCGACTGAGGATATGTTTAGTTATCATATTCATTCCTTATCTATGGGCCAATTATTTGCCGGTTTCGAAGGAATTTCGACAGAGTTGGCAAGGTATCCTGCCGAAAAAATGGTGGCCTTGCAATGCGGTTGCGTCCTTCTGGAAAATAGTAAGAGCGGACAGAGAGGGGAAGAAGGGACGAGAATGTTAAATCCTTTGTAACGTAAGGGGCTGTGCCTTATGCTATAATAAAAACGAAGTGTTTTTGCATCCAGTTGTTGATATTCTATTGGCTTTGCACAAATAAAAAGGTTGGCTAAATCGTCAGGAGGGGAAAATCCATATGAGTGAATGCAAAATCCTGGCTCTGAATGGGAGCCCGAGAGCGAGAAACAGTAACACGGACAAGTTGCTGAAGACTTTTTTGGCTGGCGCGGAACAGGCGGGGGCGCAGACGGAAATTGTTTATGCCGCAACCTTAAATGTGAAGGATTGCCTAGGTTGCTTCAGCTGTTGGAACAAGACTCCCGGTTGTTGCGTATTGAAGGATGACATGCCGTCGCTGCTGGAGAAGATGAAAGCGGCCGACATCGTTGTGTGGGCGACGCCACTTTATCATTACGGTATGACGGCCCGACTGAAGCGGATTATGGAGCGAACGTTACCGCTGTGGAAGCCTTACATTGTGAAACGAGGCGCTCATTACGGCCATCCAGCAAGATATCCCGGGCAATGTGCGAAAAACATGCTCATCTCCAACTGCGGTTTTCCTGAACGGCATCATTTTGACGCATTGGTGGAGCAGTTTCAACATTTGTCGACGGCTGGAAACGAGCTGATCGGCGCTATTTTGTGCCCGGCAGGCGAAGTGTTGGCGCACATTGACTGTCCCTGGTATTTTGACGCGGTGCAATGCGCGGGACAGGAAATCGTGACTTCCGGCTGCATCAGTTCCGAAACAGCGGCTGTTTTGGCGAAAGATTTCATACCGCTAGAGATGTTTTTGCAGAACGCCAATGCATGTTGGAATGTGCCCGGAGATATAGCGCCGACCCTAGAAGAGGCACTGAACGGGAAAGCATGACTTGGAGCAAATCTTCAACAGCAGGTGATAGAGGCCTCAGCAACGAATCTCATTAACACGAAGTCAATAGGTTGATACAAATCAAGCAATAAGGGAGACAGTGAATAATGAAAAACATTGAAATGACGATTGAGGGAGATATTTTGACGATCAAGGTGGACCTGAGCCAACGATTTGGCAAATCGAGCAGCGGAAAATCGACGATTGTTGCCAGTACTGAAGGAAATCAAGCGATTCCGGGAAACGAAGAAATCAAAATCGGATTGAACATTTACACAAAGTAATCAGGAGGCAATGAGAACGTTATGGATTTTGTAGCGCTGGAAAAAATGCTAAAGGCCAGAAGATCAATCCGAAAATGGAAATCCGACGCTGTTCCCGAAGAACTAATTGTTAAAGCGATCGAAGCGGCTGGATGGTCGCCCAACAGCGGCGGAAGGCAGCCCTATCATTGCTATGTAATCAACAATCGCGCCAAAATTGCTGAAATCGCCAAGGCGGTTCAGGAAGTGACGGATTATCTCGCGTCGCTGTGCAAAGCGGATACTGACCGCGCATCGGTAGAACGGTGGCAGAAAAATTCCGGTTTTTTTGCCGATGCTCCAGTTCTCATTGCCGTCAGCGCCAGTATTTATCAGAACATTTCCGATAAGTTGCAAGTAGAAAACATGGACGATCCGAAGGTTTGTGAGATCAACCGGAATCGCCAGATTGCAAGTTCACGCGTTCAGACGGTGGGAGCCTTTGTTGATCATTTGCTGCTTGCACTTCATACGCTGGGGTTGGGCGCAGTATGGATGGCCGGACCGACCCAAGCCAAAACCGCAGTGGAAAAAATCATCAACGCAGGCGCCAATGAGGATTTCATTGCATTAATTCCTGTCGGGTACCCGGACGAACAACCGGTAGCTCCTTCGCGAAAGCCAATCACAGAACTGGTT
>DATMYT010000136.1:0-4114 GCA_035560855.1 Negativicutes bacterium
CTCGGAGTCCGGCAACAAAATGATAGCAATCCCTGCAAATAACGCAAATACAATAATTTGGATCATATTTCCTTCTGCCAGGGCCTGAATCACATTATTCGGGATCATTGCAAGCAATGTTTTGCCCACATCAGGATTATCTGATAGCGCTTTTACCGGTGGCAGATCTTTTAGTATCAGCCCTGCACCGGGGCTGATTACCTTGGTGATGACAACTCCCAAGGCGGCAGCGGAAGTCGATGTCAGCGCGAAGAGCAGAACCGCTTTGCCACCGATCCGGCTCAATCGGCTGATATCGCCAATATTGGCAATCGCGCTGATAACGCTGAAAAAAATCAATGGAACAAGCGCCATTTGCAGCAACTTCAAAAACACATCGCCGATAATCTGAATCGCAGAAATAGACGGCCCAATCAATAATCCGATGACTCCGCCCAAAATCAAACCCAGCAGTGTCCTATTCGCCAATGATACACGCCATTTTAATCGCACACTCATCGTATATCCCTCCAGTTTTTTCTTATGATTGGTTACCCGGCTTGCACAATATTCACGTTTTGTGCCCTCACCTCCTTAAAATAACTAAAGGCCGAAAAGCGGCAATCGCTTTTCGGCCTTTAGTTTACTAACCAGCCTATGGATATCATATTCTGTTTTGCAGGATATGCGACCAGTATTCGAGAATGGAAATATGGTTACTCTTCTCATGGTATACGCAAAATTGGGAGGGATATATCACATGAAAGACTCTGCCATCTGCTACACGGAATTGCTCGAAGAATTAACTGCTGGTAGAAAAGCTGTTATGATCACCATTTTCGAGCAAGATACCAAAAATCACCCACACAAATTTTTACTTTCGGAGGAAATGCTGCGGAATCAGCACCTATGCTCCGACCTGGATAAAGATGTATACCAACTGGCTCAACAAGCGCTTCAGACATCAACACTTCTATTTAATGAAACTACAGATGGGGCTAAAGTATTGATTGAGCCGCATTTTCCTGAACCGCGCCTAATTATATTGGGAGGCGGACATATTGCCCAACCCTTGGCTGAGTTCGGCGCAAAAACTGGTTTTTCCGTTACGGTTGTTGATGATCGGCCCTCTTTTGCCAATCAGGAGCGTTTCCCGCTTGCCCGCAAGGTTCTCTGCGAAAGTTTCTCCCGCTGTTTCACGTTACTTGACCTAAACGAATCTGCATTTGTCGCCATTATCACGCGAGGTCATCGCCACGATTTGGATTGTCTTCGTCAAGTGCTGGCGTGCAAAACGGCGTATGTAGGAATGATCGGTTCTCGCCGACGCGTGAGAAGCGCTTGGGAACAACTGTTGGCAGAAGGCTATACACAAGATCAACTGAATCAGGTCAATTCTCCTATCGGTTTAAATATCGGCGCCATTAGCCCAGACGAAATTGCCGTTTCCATCATTGCCCAAGTGATTAGTACCAGAAGACTTGGTTGCCAAAAAACAGAAAATTTCACAGGAAACCGATTAGAGTTTGACTCTTCTGTCTTAGCAGAACTCAGCGCCACTTCGAATGACCGCAAAGCCATCGTAACCGTTATCGCCGCCAAAGGCTCTGTTCCCCGAAAAGCCGGGGCAAAAATGATCGTATGGGCCGATGGTAAAATCGTCGGCAGCATTGGTGGCGGTTGCAGCGAAAGCGAAATAATCACTTTCGCACGTGATGTGATTCGGGATGGCAAATATCGCCTGCGACGCATCGATATGACAGGCGCCATGGCAGAGGAAGAGGGCATGGTCTGCGGTGGAATAATGGATGTAGTTATTGAGCCTTATGCTGTCGGCTCCGTGAATAACGGCGTCGACAGATAACGTTCCCCAGTATCCGGCAACAGCGCCACAATAACCTTTCCCTTATTTTCAGGCCGTTTAGCTACTTCGGTCGCAGCCCACGCCGCCGCGCCGGAAGAAATCCCGACCAGAAGCCCTTCGACTTTGGCCAGCGACCGGCTGGTTGCAAAAGCTTCTTCATTGCCTACTGTAATAATTTCATCCACGATTTCGCGGTTAAATACGTCCGGCACAAATCCCGCGCCGATGCCTTGGATCTTATGCGGACCGGGCTGCCCGCCGGACAAAACAGGGGATGCCGCAGGTTCAACCGCAATGATTTTGACCGAAGGCTTGTATTTTTTCAGCACTTCACCCACCCCGGTAACCGTTCCGCCCGTGCCGACACCGGCAATAAAGATATCTACCTTGCCATCCGTGTCTTTCCAGATTTCTTCGGCAGTAGTTTTCCGATGAATTTCAGGATTAGCCGGGTTTTTGAATTGTTGGGGCAGAAAAGAGTTTGGATTTTCTTCAGCCAGTTCCCCAGCTCTTTTGATAGCGCCTTTCATTCCTTCAGCGCCGGGAGTAAGTACGAGTTCCGCCCCCAATGCTTTGAGTAGGTTCCTGCGCTCAATACTAAAGGTTTCCGGCATTGTCAGTATCAGCTTGTACCCGCGTGATGCCGCTACAAAAGCCAGCCCAACGCCAGTATTACCGCTGGTTGGTTCAATAATCACCGTATCTTTCTTGATTTTCCCCGCTGCCTCGCCAGCTTCGATCAGCGCCAATGCAATCCTGTCCTTTACGCTGCCCAGCGGATTAAAATATTCAAGCTTCGCTACAATGGGAGACGGCAACCCGGCTTCCTTGCTGTATCGATTCAATGCCAGTAACGGGGTATTGCCAATCAGCTCTGTCAGTACTTGTGCGATTTTGCTCATCTTTCTTTCCTCCTGTTTTTACAGCGTCATGAAGTAATAAAGGCCCAAAAAACCCTTCACAGTTGAAGTGTCCTTTGAGCCTTCAGTTCTTCTGATCAGCTGCTTGTATAAATTATAACTTATTATTTCACTCCTGTTTTTTTTTGTCAAGAGTCGAAGTGGTGTACGGCACACCTCACAAAAAGCTCGATCCCATTGCCAACGTTTCACAGAACCGGTTGATATTTTCATTGCCCTGTCGCAATAGGTTGCAAACATTGCGGGCTGACATCGGCCGGGCAAAATAATAGCCCTGTACTTCATCACAACCGTATTGGACCAGAGCCGCCAGCTGTTCTGGTGTTTCCACACCTTCCGCCGTAACCTTCAACTTCAACAAATGCCCCATATCAATAATTGCTTGCAGCATGGCCTTGTTTTGAGGTGCCAGCTCCATCTCCCTGATAAATGATTGGTCAACCTTTAGCCGATCAATTGGCAATTCCCAAAGACTCTTGAGTGAAGAATACCCTGACCCAAAGTCATCCAGTGCAATGCCCAACCCAAGGCTCTTCAATTGCTTGATTGTATCCGCCGCCCGGGAGAAGTCCTGCATGACCATACTTTCTGTAATCTCCAGCTCCAGTTGCCAGGGCTGAATGCGATATTTTTCGAGAGTCTCCAAAATCAACGGCAATAATAATCCACTATAAAACTGGCCAGCTGATAAATTAATAGCAATACACGTCTGATACCCCGTAGCAAGCCACTCGGAAATTTGTCGGCAGGCATTTTCCAAGACCCATTGATCAATTTTCCCGATTAACCCACAGGATTCTGCAATCGGAATAAACTGTCCCGGTTGCAACAGCCCCAATTCACTGCTATGCCACCGAAGTAGGGCTTCAAAAGAGTTTATTCCCCCGCTTTTCAAGTCAATCCGAGGTTGAAAATGAAAAAACAATTCCTGTTTTTGCTGCGCCAACGTTTGTCGTAAAGAATCTTCTATTCGAAGCATTTCATTCATTTTGATCGAAAGATCGGAATGATAAAGCCGATATCTGCCTTTGCCCTGTTTTTTCGCCTGTGATAAAGCAAAGTGGGCATTCTTCATGAGTTGCTCCGCAGTAGTGCCATGTTCCGGAAACATAGCCGCTCCTGTACTGAAGGATAGAAAAAATTCCTGCATCCCAACAACCCATGGATATTCACAGACATCCAACAATTGATGCGTAATGCGTCGTAACTGCTCTTTGTCTTGAAGCAACGGCAGAGCCAAAAAAAACTTGTCCCCCCAGTAATTTCCCCAGATCCCTTCGGTCGGAGCAGCCTGTACCAGTCGTTCCGCCACTTGTCCCAATACCATCTCTCCTGTTGCATGGCCGGCAAC
>DATMYT010000137.1:0-3703 GCA_035560855.1 Negativicutes bacterium
CCATCCAACTTTTCCATCATAGTAACCTATTATTATTTAATGCTCAGTTGTACGTCGGTTCTCTGAATGTTTAGAACAACGGAGACTTGGCCATTCAACGCCGCCCCTTTTCCGAACCTCCCACAGCTTCATGACGGCTGGAGTGTAATAGTTGCCGCTAGCTTCGATGACACTTGGAGGTCCGTATAGTTATCTTCGTAACAACAACAGTAATTTCCTGCCGCATAGGTGGATTTGCTTTGATATATAGAAACCTAGACGAGATGATATATGGCATGATATGCTTTGAAAAGATCATGAGGCCTGTTGTGATGCTGTCTATCGTTGCAACGCTTAAAGGTAAAGGAGAATTGATTACACGTGAAAAATAGTAAAGCACTAAAATACCTTGCAAGCGCCCTGATGGCAATGTTTCTTATACTGAGCATTTCGGGCGGCGCTTTTGCAGCGGCAAAAGCATCATCGGTTTTCGGGTCCATTGTTGTTCAAACCCAGAATCCATATGCTCAGGCATATGACCCGTCCGCGTTTACTCTGCTCAATTCCATGGGCATAGATAGCAAACTTCCCTGCACCCAGACCAGTCCAGGCGTGTTTACCTTTGTCAACGTGCCCAATGGCGGCCCCTACACAGTACAGGTCAGAAAACAGGTTGACACGGCTTCTGACGGGACAAAGCAATATGTGACAGTCGCAAAAAATACCGGCATTCATGTTTCAGGCTATCCGACCACCGTAAATATGACCATTGGTGCAGTAATGTCGATCAAAGTTACCTATGACAAAAGCATTCCGACGAATACTCCGGTGCAGGTCACTACGGACGATCGCTCCGTCACCTACACGTCTAATGCAAAAGATATCATTTATGTCGTCTATCATAATACCCCGCTAATTGTTGGCAATGCGATCTGCCCTAAGCTTGACAGCGCTGGGTGGGCACAAGCCGGTTGGTCCAGCGTCTCTCTCGATCCTTCAAAATCCAACACGTTTCATGTGGTGCAAAGATACCCTCAAAGCCAGCTCCGTCCTCCCAAAACCTATGGGTTTGAAGTGAACGGAAAAAAATAAAGGTAAGACTATTATGTAAAGAGAAGTCCAGGCCGGAATTCCGACCTGGACTTCTCTTTAATTTTGGCAAGGAATTTCCGGACATATTGGGTGTTAGTTTCGTGCTATTTTAATGCCGAATCATCGAGCGGCAAGAAAATATACCCTTGGTCATCATTGGCTCGTACAAACCCAAAGCCGGGAAATGCAAGGTGAACACTGCCAAGAAGCCAACCGTTTTTCGCGGCTTCGGTCAAGATTTGCTGCCGTGATTTGATTGCTTCTACGATGTCGCTATCAAAAGACAGCGCCACTGCTGGATTCGCGAACTGCACTGCTGCGACATGAATGATATCACCCCACAGGAGCAGTGTTTTACCCTTGCTTTCAATGAAATACATGGTATGACCCGGAGTATGTCCGAATGCTGATGCGGTTCGGATGCCCGGAATCAATCCGGTGTTTCCTTCAAAGGTCTTAAATTTGCCGGCATTGATGTATGGAGTGATCGCCACTTTAGCTGCTTGGTAGGTGCGCTTGGCAGTATCCGAGGCGGCATTCATGGCGCTGTCGTTCAGCCAATATTCCGCTTCAATCTTATTGGCGTATACTGTTGCATTGGGAAAGGTGGGCTCCGTTCCTGATACCAGTCCACCAATATGGTCGGGATGCATATGAGTCAGGTAAATTTCGTCTATTTTCTCAGGTTCGTAGCCGGCAACACGCAAATTGGCGACTACATTTCCCATGGCCGGATTGCCCATTCTGCCGTTGCCAGTATCCACCAACACCAGTTTAGTTCCCGTGTTAATCAGAAAAGCATTTGCTGCGGATGCGATTTGTCCGTCTGGGTAGGAACGGTTTAATAAGGCTTCGAGTTCTGCCTTGTCGCCCTGCAACAGCTGTAACAGCTGTGCGACCGACCGCATACTTGTCCCGTCAGACAATGCGGTTACCTCAAAATCTCCTACCATGGTTCGGTAGAATCCCGGAGCTGCTGCGTAGGCGGTACTATTCAGCGTAATAGCAGCACTAAGCAGGCATACTGCGGCGAAGAAGATTTTATGAAGCTTCCAGGACATATTCGGGTATGTTTTTTTCATGTGAACACTCCCTGCTTTGCCTAATGAATTATTTAGGAAATCAGTGCAAACGAGTCATAAACATATTTTTTGTTATTCTGATCCAACCAATACTCCGTGGCCGTGATCGAATTTTTGCCGTTATCCACAGTGAAAACAATATATCCGGGGCGACCCTGCGTATTGGGCACCGGAGTCGTCGGAAATACATTGGTCAACCGGCTATCTACTGTGGTAGGGGTATAGCTGCTTATGCAGCCCAAATTTCCGATAACGATTTGCGGTATCCCGTTTGCCTGGCCGCGGAAATAAAGATGTTCATGTCCAGAAATATACGCGGTCACATGATTGTCTGTAAGCAGTTGCCAAAACTGACTCTGGAGACTAGACTGATCAAATAGATTAAATTGCGCCACCTTGCTGCTCGCGGTGGTGTCGGGGGAAAAAACCGGACTATGACCCATTACGAAGATATGGCGCGCCCCCTGTTTGTTTTGCAGTTCAGCCTTTATCCAATCCATGGGCAGCGTGACAATTCCACTGGATGTGTTGACGAATTGGTCGAGCATGATGAACTTTGCGTTATTGTGAATGAAACTATAAGATAATCCTTTGGCAGCCGGTGGGCCGTTCTGCGGCATGGCGCCGGCTATGTCCGCCAAGTAAGCCTGGGATAGCGCTGGCTCTCCATCATGCAGACCAAAATCATGGTTGCCACGGATCACGTACAAAGGAATATTGGCCTGGGCAAGCGGAGCGGTTACATTCTTATAATTGGTATATTGCATATCGAATTTTTTATAGGCCGGAGAAGTCGGCAACGTTTGGGCTCCCGTAATCAAATCTCCTGTTTGTAGAACAAAATCAGGATGTTCGGCAACAATATAGCTGATGATAGGGGGGAGATATGCCGTAACCCCTGTCTGGGTATGTTGCATGTCGGCATCGTGCGTATCGCTAATCATGGCGAATTTCCAGACAGAAGCCTTTGACGGACTGGGCAGGGCGTTAGCCCGCGCGATGAAATCCGGCAACATCGCTGGCGACAATCCAAGCAATCCGGTCAGAGCTGCGCACTTCTTGATAAAGCGGCGACGGGACAAATTTTGTTGCTGCGACAATTTTTTCAACCCCTTATCTTTGCAACTAATCTGCGCGCGAAATCTACAAAAGGCAGTTGCCAGCTTTCATGAAAACTGGGTGGCATTTGTTATTCTAAGAAAAAAACTATCTCGCTTACTACTCTGGCTTTTTGAACTTTTTGCTTTCCGCCGCCTTCATTATTGGGATAATATTCAGAGAGAGAAATTTGTCCTTGCGAAGCAGTTTTTATTTTGCCTAATTTTGCTTGCGAATCGTCTGCAAATTGCTGGCCAGCGATGCGTGCGTTTTTGGTGCTTTCAGCGATTAATTGCGGTTTTATCGAATTTAATTCAGGATAAGTATAGACAGTCTTTACATTCGATGTTAAATCTTTGGTAACCAAATCCAAGTTTATTTGCGCTGCTTTATTTTCTATCGTTTCTACGTCTTTCGCTTTAACTGTCAGGGTTTGCCCAACGGTATAGCGG
>DATMYT010000138.1:0-5473 GCA_035560855.1 Negativicutes bacterium
TCACTGGCCTCACCAAAAAAAGCAATATTTTGCAATACCGTGCCCCTTAAATCACGCGATAATATCTTTAACAAATCGCAAAATTGAAAGGGGTTCGATAAAGATGAGTCTGGATATTCTGCAAGCGTTTCAAACGGGGCAGGTTTTTTCGGCTGCACAGGAGGCAAATGTTAAGGACTTGCCTTGGCATGAGCATCCAAAATTTCAAGGAGTTGCGCTTAAACATCTTATTACCGCAAAAGATTCCGATGGCCAATTCAGCAGTCATTTGGTACGAGTAAATCATGGTTGTGAAATCGGCACTCACATTCACGAAGGCAAGTGGGAACTGCATGAAGTTCTTGGCGGGCGAGGCAAATGTCGTATTGACCAGAAAGAAGTCGATTACCGTGCAGGTGTCATGGCAGTAATCCCAGCCGATATTCCTCATGTTGTAGCGGCCACAGAATCCGATCTCTATATCCTGGCAAAGTTCGTTCCAGCGCTGCTATAGTAGTTTGGGCGTAAAAAGGATTTAATTGCATAAAATGCGAATAACTTAACCGGCGAAGCTATTGCGCCGGTTAAGTTATTTGTAGATATAGGAGTCCACGTTATGAAGCAGGTAACAACAGGCACCTTTCTTTTCCATGATTTCAGAGATAGTCTGGGCGTAGAAGTTGTATACGGGAAACACGTTACGCATGATTTTTCCCGCCATACTCATAGAACGTTGTGCCTGGGAATCATCGAAGATGGAATACGAATCTTATTATGCCGTGAAAATGAGTATAAAGTAACTCCGGGTCAAGTATTCCTCATTCCGCCCAATGAAGCCCATTCCTGCGCTCCGGCAATTGATTCTCATACGTATCGTTTGTTATTGATTTCATCGGCTGTACTGCACATGGTGCTGCCTAATTTTGACGAAGATAACAATAAGTTTAACACCTTAGTGTTGGAAGACAAAAATTTATTTGAGCAACTGCTAGACCTGCACCGGCTGTTGGATAGTAGTGAGATGAGCTTTATCAAACAGTCGGTGTTACTCTCTGTCATTGGCGATGTAGTGGAACGGTGCGTTGCTATAGAGCACAATTTGAAGATACGTCCTAAACAATACGAGAGTATAAAACGGGCCCAAGTTTTTATCGAAGAGCATTATGGAGAAAATTTTTCCTTGGATGACATAGCTGAGCATGTCTATCTCAGCCCCTATTATCTTATCAGGGTATTCAGCCAGATACTCGGGCTTCCTCCCCATATTTATCAACAGCAGGTACGGATTCGACACGCCAAGGAAATGTTGATGCAAGGACGCTCTTTAGCAGAAGTGGCAAATCAAGCCGGTTTTACTGACCAGAGTCATTTCTCCAACGTATTCAAAAAGATGGTTGGGGTAACGCCCGGTGAGTATAAAATTTCCTGAGGCTCCTCATATAAGCTTAACAAAGCTACTCACCAATTCCGGGTCGAATTGAGTTCCAGCACAGCGTTTCAGTTCAAGGATGGCGCGTTTTCGGCTTATCGCCTTGTGATAGGGCCGGTTGTTCGTCATGGCGTCAAAAGCATCGACAATCGTCAGGATTCTACATTCGATTGGGATTTCATGTTGCTTTAGGCCCATCGGGTACCCTTGCCCGCTCCACCATTCATGATGATGCAAAATCCATTCTGCAATCGGCTGCAAATCGGGAATGGACAGCGCGATACGGTACCCGATTTCCGAATGTTGTTTCATGATTACATCTTCTTTTTCAGTTAAACGGGCCGGTTTAAACAAAATATGGTCGGGTATGCCGACTTTCCCAATATCATGAAAACGCGCAAAAAGAGCCAAGTCCGGGTGAAGGTCAGGAGATATTCCTGTTGTTTCTGCCAATAAGGTAACCAACCCTTCCAACCGTTCGGCGTGCCCATCGGTAATATGGTCCCGCGTTTGCAATGCTTTTATCAACGCGTCGACAATTGCGCTTTTGGAACTTTCGTGATGATGCAATTTTTGTCGATACATTCGATTATCTGCTTCCTTGAGCAGTTCTTCGAGATTATCTGAAGCCGTTTTATTTACCGCATACCCGATGGCTAACCCAATCGGCATGAGATCTCGTTCAGCATTGTAACGAACTACCTTCCGGTTGATTCGTTTGCAAATTTTGGTGCAGTCAAGGATGGATTGTTCCTGCAATAATACTGCAAATTCATCACCGCCAATTCTTGCTACAATATCACCGGTGCGAAAGGAAGATTTTATAATCTGAGCTACTTCTTTCAGCACCTGATCCCCAGCCGAATGGCCCAGGGAATCATTGATCAATTTTAAGCCGTCCACATCGCACATCACTACTCCTGCGCCAACCTGTCGGATCGTCTTCAACCGAGCCATTTCCTGTTCAAAGTACGCCCGGTTATATAAGCCCGTCAGAGCATCATGGAAACTCATATATCGTAATTGCACTTCCATATTCTTGCGGGCGGTAATGTCACGTACAATCGCCATTACTTCATCATCTCCGCAAGCAGCCAGCCGGACTTCCCAAAAAAACGAACGCTCCCCGTTGGAATATTTAAACTCCAGCGCCGCCATCGTGCGAGTCCGTAGTACTTTCTCGATACTGCGGGTAAGTCGATTCGCCGTTTGCCGGGGCAATACTGCAGAAATATTTTTCCCTGTCGTTCGTTTTTTTGTATATAAAGCAGAGTCAGAATGAATCATGTCTTGATAAATCGTCCCGTTGCGCCCGATGCGGAACAGGGCATCCGGGATCGCTTCAATCAAGGCTTGCGTTTTTTTTTGAGCTTCATCCAGGTTTTTGGCATATAATTTTCGTTCGGTAATGTCCCTGCCAACGCTGATGATGAAGTGCTTTCCCATAATATCCGCGCTGCACGACTGCACTTCCAGTTGAAAAGTACTGCCATCCTTGCGTAAGCCGGTTACTTCAAACATGGAAGGCTGGATCTTGCCTTCGTGCATGTGTTTTTGATTGGCTGCCAAAGATTCGGATTGACGTAGTTCATGCAATGACATCGATTGAAGTTCTTCCCTGCTGTAACCGTACGAGTGAACAGCCGCCTGATTCGCACCGCTAATTCTGCCGTCAGTGTTGACAATTAGTACAATGTCCCGGACACTATCAAACAAAAGCTGGTATTTTGTCAGCAATCTCTCTGCATGGATATTGCGGGGTCTTTTCACGACAGATACAATACTTAGTCCGTCCACTGCAATAGTGGCTACCGTAAGCAATGCCGAGATTTCGCGTCCTTTGCAGTCTACTATTGTTGCCGCATGCGTCGCAGCCACACCCAGAATCTGTTCGCTATCGATTCTGTGTAAATCCGTCCATTTTTTACGATTTTCCAGCGCTGATCTAGAGTAACCGCTCAACTTGACGAATGCCTTATTAGCTAAAACAATCTTAGCCTCCGAATTGATCACCAACATTGCCGTACCATTTTTCTCAAACAGGGCTCGATATATTTCGTTGGAATCGGTCTTCGTCGGAAACATGTACACCCGCAACCCTCTTTCACTATTACTTTATCGAAAATGAAGATACGCTGCAAAAGAATAACAATAAGCGCCCCGAAGGGCGCAAAACACGATCCATTGCCTTGCTTTCGTCGATTACAGCCGGAATTTGTTGACGGCTGCCTGAAGATCTTGCGCCAGTTTAGCAAGCTCCTGGCTCGAAGATGCGATCTCTTCCATGGATGCCGACTGTTCTTCGGTGGCGGCGGAAACCGTTTGGGTTTCACTTGCAGCCGATTTGCTCAAGGAATCGATCTCTTTCACGGAGTGCACGATCTGCTGGGTTCCGCTGGCCATCTGCTGCACTGCCGCCGAGATCTCCCTCACCTGATCCGATACCTGCAAAATCAGCGCAGTGATTTCTTTGAATGCCTGTCCAGCCGCCGTAACCACTTCGCTGCCGATCTTCACTTCGCGGGTCCCTTCATCCATTGCCACCACAGCCTTATCCGTATCCCCCTGAATTTCGCTGATCAGGTTGGCAATTTGTTTGGCGGCTCCTTCAGATTGTTCAGCCAACTTCCGCACTTCTTCCGCCACCACAGCGAATCCACGGCCTTGCTCCCCGGCTCGCGCCGCCTCAATCGCAGCGTTTAGCGCCAACAGATTGGTTTGCCCCGCAATACCGGAAATCGTATTCACTATTTGGCCGATTTCTTTGGAACGTTCACCAAGTTTGGCAACCACCTTTGCCGAGCTATTAACCGTTTGTTCGATGCTGACCATTTGATCAACCGCTTTATTTACGGAAACATCTCCTTCGCGGGCTTTATCGGCAGCTTGCGCTGAGTTGGTAGCTACTTGGTTGGTATTGGCGGCAATCTGTTGAATGCCGGCAGACATCTGCTCTACAACCGCAGAAGTTTCAGTTGCCGCTGTAAGCTGCCGCGTGGCGCCTTCGGCAACATCGGTAATCGCCGTTGCAACTTGATTCACCGCCTGCGCAGATTGTTCGGCGCTTGCCGTCAACTCTTCGGAGGAAGCGGCGACCTGTTCGGCAGATTCGTTGACTTGCTTTAACGTCTTCCGCACATTAGTCCGCATATCCGTCAGCGCATCCGCCAATTGCCCAATTTCATCTTTTCGCCGTACCTTGCGCTCCGCTTCCGCAAAATTTCCTTGCGCCAGTTCGCGACAAATTCCCACCATAAGATGCATGGGCTTAGTAATAGCACGGGTAATGGACCAACCAGCAGCAAGCAGAATGATGGCGGCAATAACGAAAAAAACAACCATCATAATGACCACATTCCGCTGCGCAGCGGCAGTATCCGCGCTCATTTTTTCTCCTCGTTGGGCATAACCCGTGGACAGTTCGTGCAAGTCTTTTACATAAGCGCCGGCAGCCGGAATGCCCTTTGCTACATAAAAGGCATAAGCCTCGGCATTTTTGTTTTGCATAGCCAGATTAACTACATCGCCTCTGACGCTTCGATAGTTTACACCTGACGCTTTAGCTTTTTCTATCAGTTCCTTTTCTTTCGGTCCCATCGGTATTTGAGAAAGTTCCGCAGTATTTTTGCTGATCTGGGCGTCATAGTCAGCAATGGCTTTATTTAAGACTTGGTTTCTTTGGGCATCGGTCGTTAACATTAGTTCCAGCACCCGACCATTGCTGGCATAGACCATGCCTTCAATGTTAGAACTAAGATCGCTGGGAACAAAATTTTCCGAGTACATCTCATTAATGCTGCGATTTGCCGCTTTCAATTCATAAAGCCCCAGTGCTGCGATGGATAACAACGCAGCAAAAGCAACAATGATAATAAGTGCTAATTTTTTCCCTATGTTCAAATTGTTTAAAAAGCTCATTTTTTCCCTCCTCGATTTTGTGTTGAAACGAAGATTTTTCAGGAAGCATTCGGTTTTTCGTACCAAAACATCACATAAGACCACCTCGTTTCCAGTAAAAATAAAATGCAGGTATGCTGATGGTCCTTTTGTTCATTGTGTTCACTG
>DATMYT010000139.1:0-4367 GCA_035560855.1 Negativicutes bacterium
GTCTAATAATCGCTGGGAAAATGGATATAGGTGATCGAATGATACTTTCACAAAAAAGCCCCCACATCACTCTGCAGCAAGTCGCACAGCACGCCGGGGTATCCCGCGCCACCGCATCGCTTGTCGTTAGAGGCAGTCGAAGCATTTCCGAAGCTACGCGGAACAAAGTATATGATTCCATTCGCGAACTTGGGTACGTTTATGACCGGGGGGCCGCGAGCCTTCGTTCAAGGTCCTCTTCCACTGTAGGGCTGATTATTATGGAACTGGCCAATTCATTTTATTCGGAACTTCTTGTCGGAGTTCATCATGAGCTTGATAAATTCGGACAAACTGTTTTTTTGGGCACGACCTTTGATTCATATGACGTGCAGGAACGCCTGATTTCCACCATGTTGGAACATCGTGTCGGCGGCATTATTCTGTCTGCCGTCCCAGGCAGCCAGCCCGCTACGATTCGTCGCATACAGCTTCTGGGCATTCCCGTCGTTTTGGTAGGCCGACAAGTATCTGACACTCAATGCGATTATGTCGGAATAGATAACGTTGCAGGCGGCAAACTGGCTACGAATCATCTTTTACAGTTGGGCCATCGCCGCATTGCCTTTCTCGGCGGTTTGTCGCAAATGTCATCCTGGCAGGGTAGAAAACAAGGCTACACTGCCGCATTTCAGGATGCCGGACTGGAAGCGGACCCGTCATTGATCCGTGAAAGTCGCGCAACGTTGCAATGCGGCGTTGATTTGGTCCAACAGATCATGCACGAGCCTAATCCACCAACTGCAATCTTTTGTTACAATGATATTTTTGCGATTGGCGCCATGATGAAGCTAAAAGAAATGGGAATTGTTCCTGGACAGGATATTGCGATCGTAGGCTTTGACGACATCACCGAAGCTTCAATTCTTTCACCCAAACTAACAACGGTTTCCTCTTGCATCAGAGCTATGGGAAAATACGCTGCCACACTCTTGCATGAACGAATTGAAGGCCTTACCGATGATCCCCGCACTATTATCCTGGAACCGCAGCTTATCATTCGGGAGTCCTGTTCAACCAACAGTCGGACCCATTGATTTCTCGATAATTTGCAGCATTGTCCGAATATCTTCGATCGGAACCTGCCCCGGAGCCGACGAATGGTGTCCAACGGCAAAAGTAAGCGAAGAACCGAATGTCGCATCCAAAATACGGGTTATCGCACCGTACTGTCCCATTGATACCGCAATCAATGGGATTTTTAATTTTTTCCGGGCCTCAAGCGTTACACTTAGCAACGCCAGTACATCTTCAAGTCGCCGTGACATCACCGCGATTTTGGCAACGTCCAGGCCGAACCGTTCTGCTTGGGAAAATTTTTCATATAGAAAATTGAAACTCGGCGTGAATTCAAAATGATGAAACGATGCGATAATTTTAGTTCCATTTTCATGCGCAATATCACGGAGATTAAATATGTCTGCCGCGACCTGGCTTAATTCACAATCAATATAGTCAATATCCGTCCTGGTACAAATTTCGGCGTTTAATGCCAAAACCTCGTCGTCTGACAAAGAAATCGGCTGTCCGCCTTCTCGCGCAGACCGTACTGTGAAGATAATGGTTAAGCCATCGGCAGTTTTTTTGATCTCGTTTGCCATATCCACAACCTGGTTTGAATTGGCTATCGCCTCAAAATAATCGGCGCGCCACTCAATCACGTCCGGACTTTTTACCAAAATTTTCTCCAGCTCGTCCATTATCATTGCTCTTGTCTTGCCAACCAATGGCGTACAGATCAGCGGACGTTTCCCCTCACCTATCGTTTTCCCCTTCATTGCATACACCTCACCCAGTCTATTTGATGGTAAAAAAAATAATCCCGCCCCCGTATAGGGACGAGAGTTTGCTCCCGCGGTACCACCCTGTTTGTAAATACATACCTCTTCCGACACGGGCAAGCGCATGCTCGCCGATATCATGTCTGTATAACGGTAGCTCCCGGCACAGTCTACTTCACAGAACACGAGGATCTGCATTTCAACCTGCAACTCAAGGGTGTATTTCACTACGCCACGCCTACCGAGTTCCACCAACCCCCGGCTCTCTGTGCGTCCGTCGCGTACTTACTTCTCCCTGTCATCGTATTTAATCATTCAATTTGTGTAATTATAACAAGGTCCATCTGGCAAAGTCAACTTGTTTTACAACTTGTTGTTACACTTCGAGACTACAGGTTCTGTACAATCAAAAAAACAGGGAGCTGACACATCAGCTCCCGCACGACACAGCTTCGGACTTGGTTTTATCCGTTCGGATGTTTCTCCATATAGTCTTTGATTGCAGCATGCACGGCATCGGCTGCCAGATTGGAACAGTGCATTTTCACCGGCGGCAACCCATCCAAAGCTTCAGCGACTGCTGCGTTGGAAATTTGCAGCGCCTCATCCAGCTTCTTGCCCTTCACCATTTCCGTCACCATGCTGCTAGTGGCAATCGCTGCGCCGCAGCCGAAAGTCTGGAATTTCACATCTTCTATGATTCCATTCTCAACTTTGAGAAAAATCTTCATGATATCGCCACATTTGGCGTTACCGACTTCACCGACGCCGTCGGCGTCTTTAATTTCGCCCACATTACGGGGATTGGAAAAATGGTCCATTACTTTTTCCGAATACATATCTCAAGACCCCCTAATTTCGCACTCTGATTCTTTGCAAGAAGCCGAATCGCAACGTTTTGAAACATCGCCCCTATTGGCATAAAGCGGGGACATACTACGCAGTCTATCTACTATGGCCGGGAATACTTCCAGAAAATAATCCACATCCTCTTCGGTATTGTCATCCCCCAGTGTCAGTCGGAGCGATCCATGCGCCGTGGCATGGTCCATTCCCATCGCCAGCAATACATGTGAAGGATCAAGAGAACCGGACGTGCAGGCCGAACCGCTGGATGCGGCAATGCCCTTCATATCCAATGTCAGCAAAAGCGACTCCCCTTCCACATAAAGAACACTGACATTCACGTTGCCTGGCAGCCGCTCCGACGGATGACCATTCAGCTTTATGTCTGAAATCTTCGCCAAAATACCGGATAGCAAACGATCACGCAACCGAGTCGTATAGCGGATTTTCTCTTCCATGCCGATACGCGCTTTTTCAGCAGCCATACCCAAGCCAACAATACCCGGCACATTCTCCGTTCCTGGACGTAAGTGCCGTTCCTGGCCGCCACCCTGCTGGATGGAGCGCAACCGCACTCCTTTTCGGACATATAAGGCGCCAATCCCTTTCGGCGCGTTGAACTTATGTCCAGACATTGTAAGCAAATCAATATTCATTGTCTGTACGTCGATCGGCCAGTTTCCCACTGCCTGTACGGCGTCGGTGTGGAAATAAATGCCCCGTTCTTTTGCGATGGCACCGATTTTAGCAATTGGCTGGATCGTTCCCACTTCATTATTAGCAAACATGATGCTGATCAAAATTGTTTCCGGCTTAATAGCCGCTTTTACGGCCGCAACATCAACCATGCCGAACTCGTCAACAGGTAGTATGGTTACATCAAAACCTTCTTTTTTCAACTCGGCGCAGGGTTCAAGCACCGCATGATGCTCAATGGCCGAAGTAATGATATGATTTCCCCGGCTACGGTTTGCGTAAGCAATGCCCTTCAGTGCAATATTGTCGCTTTCTGTACCGCCCGAGGTGAAAAATATCTCTGTCGGTTGTGCATTAATCAACTTGGCAACTTGTTCACGAGCCACATCCACTGCCTGTCGCGACTGACGCCCATATCCATGAACACTGCCCGGATTGCCGAAAACATCCGTCATATATTCAACTACAGTTTTCGCAATGGCAGGATCCGTAGCCGTAGTGGCCGCATGGTCGAAATATATTCTTTTCATAACTCCTGTTCGCCTCTTTCTTTATCTTCTTTCACTTGCTGTGCATCCGCACACAAGCTTGCCAAGGAAATTGAATCTAAAGCTTCTGTGATGCTCTCTCCCATCTTTAACCAGATATTCCGGCGAATACAATCTGTAGTCTTGTTGCAGTACGGATTGTTCTGTCCTTTTTCCGCCAACAAGCAATCCACCGGTGCTATCGGCCCTTCCATGGCCCGAACAATATCTCCGGCGGTTATACTCATTGGATCTTTCGCCAACACATAGCCGCCTTGCGCTCCGCGGATGCTGCGAACAAATCCGGCATTACGCAAATTCGACATCAATTGTTCGAGATAGTGCTCAGAAACCTGTTGTCTTTCGGCGACACTGCGCAAAGCCACCGGTCCTTGACCTATGTGCTGGGCTATGTCCACCATGGCAGCTACGCCATAACGACTTTTGGTTGAAACTTTCATAAGAGCCCCTCTTATCC
>DATMYT010000140.1:0-4939 GCA_035560855.1 Negativicutes bacterium
GTTGATCCTGTCGCGTATTCAGTAGTTCGCCAGTTTGAATACGGGTAAGCAAGACGCGTTGAAAATGTCCTACTGCAGGGCTTCTTCCCAAACACTCAGCGATTGTTTCCCCCGTTAGGGCCAACTGGTCAGGATAAAACGGCACCGAATCCAGGATCTGCCGCAGATCACCGGCAATTTTTTCCCAGCCGGGCATACCCGGATCTTTGTGTCCTGCAAGCCGATCAGCGCGGTGAATCTCCAACAGCGCTTCTATGCCTTCCCGTAGGTCTACGGCACGTTTGAACTCGCGGGCCCTACGTCGTAACCAACGAATACAGGCTTCTGTTTCATCAGGCGGCAAGCGCAGATGATGGCGCACCAACCAAGGAACACTTCGACTCCAATAAGCAGAAAATCGCAGCCGCTTCGCTATTTTTAACGCAATCTGGGCACCGGTCACTTCATGACGGTGCTCGATCAACTCGCCTTGTGCATTGTAACGGCGAACTTCCGGCAAGCCCTTGGCCACATCGTGCAACAACGCAGCCCAACGCAACACTGGATGCGGCGCAATTTCTCCCACCATCAGCAGCGTGTGCTCCCACACATCCAGCCGGTGATATCTTGCATTCTGGACCAGCCCACTGAGATGAGCCAACTCCGGCAAAATAGGAACGCTTTCTTCATGCGAGTCATCACGGGCACGGCACGTTTCATTCAGCAGTCCTTGCTCCATTAGAACCCGCAGGCCTTTAGGCGCAAAACGTCCCATCAGGGTTTTATCGATCTCACTGCGCACGCGCTCCACTGAAAGGCCACGTACTCGATACAAATTGGGAGGAATTGCCTCCAATGTCACCGGATCAATATCAAAATTAAAGACTGCGGCAAACCGCGCCGCCCGAAACATGCGCAACGAATCTTCCTGAAACCGTAGTAACGGATCGCCGACCGTTCGGATCATCCCAACTCTCAAATCTTCTCTTCCATTAAAATAATCAATGATATTGCCATCTTCGTCCATTGCCATTGCATTGATGCTAAAATCGCGCCGCGACAAATCCTCGCGTAACGACACCGCAAAAGATACCGATTCAGGCCGATGACTATCCTCCCCATAGATCTCCGTACGAAACGCTGCAACGTCGTACGGATCACCCTCCACCACCACAACCACCACACCGAAAAAAACGCCGGTTTCAATGGTCCGCCACCCCTGTGCTTGAGCCGTGGCGATTATTTCCTGCGTATGCGCGGAAGTGGCAATATCAATGTCCTGCGGCGTGACCCCCAACAAATAGTCGCGTACCGCGCCGCCTACAATAAAAGCTTCCTGGCCCGACTGCCGCAAAGCATGCAAAATCCGTCGCGCTTTTTCGACTGTCTTCGCCTCCCCTACTCTTTTCCTTCGTCAATAAGCCTCACCACACAGGGCCATACTGAAATCCTTTAAAATTCGAGTCGTACGACATTTTGTATCGCCCGCTTTGCGTTACTGTCCATCGCCATTCTAACGGCTCCGGCGTCGTCGTATCCCCCGATTTTCTCCACCAGGTATATTGACGATTCGGAAACTCTCTTGATTTGCTGGATACGCCCGGACCGGAAAAGTCGGGCCAGTCTCCCTGCAGCACCAATATCTGTCCTTTTGTTAAATCCAGAATGTAATTGTGGCTGCCCGGTCCGAAGATCTTGCCTTGCATTGTATAGGGAAAAGCAGTAATCATTTCGTGAAAAAAGTTACAGCCATAATCAGTCCGATTTGCAACAACCCATCCTGTCGCAGCGCCGATTTTCAATGCCAGTGCGATTTGAAACCAACCTTCCTGTTCCGCAAGTATCTGATAAAATGAATAATTGGGTAGTGTTGCGATGACGTTATCCGGTTTAACCTCTGGTGAAGAACGCACGTTTAAAGGAGGCTCCGAATCGTTGACTCGCAAATAATAAATTCGGCAATTTTCACGCGTCGGTGTGTCCTCGCCCGGGTTCGGCAGCCCAAACAGTGGTCCCGCAACAGCGGTAGCTGAAAGAAGCATAAGAATAGCCAGTAGCGAACAAAGCGTCTGTCTTTGTTTCATGAAACGCCCCCCTATCTTATGTGTCACCTATTTGCGCTTTCTGCAAAGGTTCTTTTGCCATTGTCGCTTATTTTGAGTAATAGTTATTAGGGCATCTTCAAGCTTGTCATACAAAATATTTCTCTGTATTTATTTTTTCCCCTGCAAAAAGGTACAAGGAAAACCAATCTCCAGTGCAGGAATAATTGAGAAAACGGCAAATAATACTTATTAACTTATACTTTTTTGGCTGCGTATTGTCTTAAGGAGGCCCATGTCATGATTTGTCCGGCTTGTTTTCTCGAAACATTTGATAATGGAATGTGCTCCTCTTGCGGATTTGACGAAAATGCACCGCAGAGTCCATTGCTGCTCCCGCCGGGAACCGCCTTGATGAATGGTCAGTACCTTGTTGGCAAGCTACTTGGCAAACCAGGCGGTTTTGGCATCACCTACCTGGGTTGGGATAGCCAGTTGGCAACTTTCGTTGCTGTAAAGGAATATTTGCCGCGTGATGTAGCCGGTCGACACTTCGACCGACTGACTGTCAGCGCTCATACCATCGACGATGCGGAGCATTTCCGATATGGTCTTGAGCAGTTTTTGCATGAAGCTCGCACTTTGGCGCAATTTGACCATCCCAATGTTGTCCGTGTTCGATCTTTCTTTCAGGAGAACGGAACCGCCTATTTGGTGATGGATTATCTCCAAGGCTATAGTTTGCACGACTACTTGCTTTCTGTGGGCGGTCGGATGTCAGAAAAAGCTGCTCTCGATATTATTTTTCCGATTCTGGACGGCTTGCGTGAGGTACACGCCAAGGGCTTTTTACATAGAGACATCAAGCCGCAGAACATCTATATCACGAACACCGGACGATCAATTTTGCTGGACTTCGGAACCGCCAGACAATCGATGGGGGAGCGCAACCGCGGCATGACAACGATCATCACGCCCGGTTATGCTCCGTGGGAGCAATATCACCGGCATGGGAAACAAGGTGCTTGGACTGATATCTATGCCTGTGCAGCTACGCTTTATCATCTTGTGACAGGCATAGTGCCGCCAGAAGCCGCTGAACGAGTGGCACAGGAAACCTTGCTTTCTCCGCTGCAACTTGTACCTGAGCTATCGTCACAATTTAGCAGTGCGATCATGCAAGCCTTATCGATCGATCCTGCTAATCGACCGCAAAACGTATCAGCTTTTTATGCTGCTCTTACGGAAAAGCATGCAAGTGTTTTTCCGCAGCCACATCCAACACCTCTGCAACCTCAGCCCGTATCTTATCCACCTCCGGTCCCTCCTCCCGCTTGGTCGGCTCCACCGCCTCCTCTTGTTCCACCGCCCCCAATGGGCTCCCCACCTTACTTCGGGGTTCCGGGCGCAGGTCTTCCTCCCCCACAGCCTCGCGGATGGGGAAGAAAGGTTATTCTTGGGATAGCTGCTATTCTGGTCTTACTTCTTGGCGCCGCAGCAATGTCCTATAACAGTTTGAACGGCTACCAAACTATCGCTTACAATGCTGGAAGCTATGAAGGAAACCTCAGTTGGGGAACTCCTTCCGGTAAGGGCAAACTGACCTACGCCGACGAGTCTGTCTATATCGGTGATTTTTCCCGTGGATTGCGCCACGGCAAAGGAACTTTGCGTTCAAAATCCGGTGATACCTATGACGGAGAATGGAAAAACGATAAATTTGATGGCATCGGAAAACTGGCGCTAGCGACAGGCCTGCGCTATGAAGGATCTTTCAAAGACGGAAAACGCAACGGCAACGGCGCTCAGTTTCATCCTGACGGACGACAATACAATGGCGCATGGGTCAATGACAAGGCAAACGGTCTTGGCGTTCTGACTACCAAGGAGGGCACGAAATACACCGGACCCTTTAAGGATGATCTTCCTCATGGGGAAGGCACCTTTACAACAGCCCGTAAGGACCAGTATGTCGGCGGGTTTGAAAATGGACAAAAAAGCGGGCAAGGTACTTATACTTATGCAAACGGGCAAGTTTACAAAGGCGCTTACGCCAACAATAAACGCAATGGCCAGGGAACCATGAAATGGCCTTCAGGCAGTCAATATGCCGGTGAATGGAAAGATGACGTCCGCCACGGCAAGGGGACTCAAACTTTAATGAACAACGGCGCGCCAATCGCAGAATATGTGGGAGAGTATCGGGATGATATTCCTTACAGCTCCAACGGTCAATATAGGCTTGTACTAAAAAAAGACGGCAGGGTAGTTGTCGCCTCCTATCGAGACGGTTCTTTCTATTGGTAGTAAGCGCTTTTTAAAAAAATTCAAATAAAGCTCCCGGCATCAGCGAAGACAATGCCGGGAGCTTTATTTCACAACTCGATAAAATGCTGCTACTACTTATGGTTGTTGCACAAACATTCCTTTTTCGATCGCATCGACATTGCCATTGCTCACAGTAGCAATCGCTATTTTTTCCCGGACGGAATTGACCGTGATGTGAGCCAACGTATTGAAACTGACATCCAACACCTCGCTGGTGCTCGGATCACGCAATGCCTCCGCAGTTCCCACCACAAAAGTCATTCCCTCAGTTACACCTTCGCGAGTACCACGATTAATATACACGTTGCCATCCTTGACCATGACCACGTTCCCTCGCCAAGTTATTTTCGGCAACTGTTCGACCATCCACTGCACTCCCTGCTGGACTGCATTTTCCACAGCTTTGCCGACATTATCGCTCTTGAATCCGCCGGCACCAGCACCCCACCCGCTGCCGGAATATCCGATAAATCCGCCGGATTTGTTAGATTTTCCGACCACACTTTTCGAAGCCAAGATCTGCCCGGTCGAAGTGTGAACCATGTACATGGTAACATTGACCTGCGAATTAGCGCTAGCACCGCCTAAGG
>DATMYT010000141.1:0-7125 GCA_035560855.1 Negativicutes bacterium
CCAAAATACAGGGCGAAATGCAAAAATACAATGGAAATAAAAAAAAGACCGTCGAGCCAATAAAATAAAGGCTCTGACGGCACACAATAACACGTGAAAGCACGACGTTGTACTAATAATTCATTACATCACCAATGCAAAAGCGAGGAGAAAGCAACGCCTCCGGGTTATCGCAATGGATTCCCCGAGTTATGAGTCCCGTCAATACACCAGCGGAACGGATGTCGCCAATACATAGTATTCCGCGCACCTTTTTGTCCCGAAGTACAACTCGCCGGTAATTATCGCCATAACGGCAGGTCAGTGTCTCGTCTGTCGGCGTTGCTTCCAGCACTCCGACAGACACCAACGGCATTCCTGCCACTTCTACCGAATTCATGGCAATCGTTGGCTCCCATATCATCGTGGCGCCTGCCATGTTGCGGGCCGCAGCAACTCCCTGCGAAACAGCCACCGGCCACGCAGCCGGCACCACAGGCTCCCCTGATAGCAGATCTGTTACTTCCGCTACATCTCCCGCCGCCCACACGTTGGGCGCAGAAGTCCGCAGACAGGCATCGACGGTTATTCCACGACGAACCTCTATTCCAGAAGCTTTTGCTAACGCTAGATTGGGGCGGACGCCGGAGGCAACAACCGCCAGATCACAAGGAAGTTCGCCATTTGACAGCAATACACAGGATAGTCGACCATCGGTTCCTTGTTTGAAGCTTTTTACCGACACATTGGTCATTACTTCCACCCCATGCGCAGACAAAGCAGCTGTCACAATCGTCGCAGCCTCTTCATCGAGCTGTTTGGGAAGAATCCGGTCCATACATTCAATCACCCGAACGGGTACACCTCGTTTTGCCAAAGCCAAAGCGGTTTTTAGTCCGATCAGTCCGGCTCCCAAAACTATCGCCTGATGCGATTGGTTAGCGGCGTCAGCGAGGCGCCGTGCCTGTTCCAATGTCCAGAGGACATGAACTCCCGGCGATTCTATCCCCGGAATAGGCGGTTTCACTGGAGCAGATCCCGAAGCGATAAGCAACCTGTGGAAGGCAAGTTTCTCCCCACCTGCAAGTTCGACAAATCCTTCAGCGAGATGAATAGCTGTCACAGTCTCTCCTGGACGGCAGACAATTCCTTCCGCCTGAAAGTCCTCTTGAGCTTTCAGCTTGCATTCCTCTGCAGACAATGACCCTGCAACCACTTCCGGCAAGTCGATGCGACTGTAGAAGGAGTCGGCTTCGTCCGTCAGCACTGTTATCGGCAATCCTGGATCAATCCGGCGCAGTTCCATCGCCGCATGCGTTCCGGCCGCCCCCTGACCGATGATGATATACATATCCTTCACCTCCGGCTTCAGTTTTCCACAGCCTTGAGATAGCCATTACATCCAACATCGTCAGGCCAGAGCGCGTCACCCTGATCGATCCGGGTTGCTACCTCATGGACCGCAAACGCAACCGCCGTCGCCAAAACTTTATTGTGCGTAACTTCCCGGAATTCCGCACGTGTTGCTATGCCCGCGACACCTGCGGCCTGGACCAGTTCAAGAAAACGTCCGGCGTCATGACAGCTGCCCAGGTACA
The DNA here is from genome assembly GCA_035560855.1 of Negativicutes bacterium. Lineage (GTDB taxonomy): Bacteria > Bacillota > Negativicutes > UBA1444 > UBA1444 > UBA1444. The sequence goes on from DATMYT010000141.1 coordinate 1,578, forward strand.
CAACCTCCCCGTCCTGACAAAGCCCGGCTTTGGCAAGAGCCGCACCGGCGCATCCGGCCGAGACAACCCGCCACCCCTCGTTCATCAGCTGTTCAGCGGCCATTACAAAATCCTTGTCCTGTGTCTGCCCTACCCGTCCACACCCGCCTAGAAACGCCAGGCCACGGGAATTGGCCGTCGCAACCTGTTGAACCAGTGTTTGAGCCCATCCATTTCCATTTCTGCCCGGAGCATTCTGCAGCATGGCCTGTTCTCCTGGAATTGACGTCGCCTTGCCAGTGCGGCAGCTGAATGCCGTAACCGCTTGATCCACCACTTTTTTCACATCTTCCGGCGTATGAAGATTTTTCTCATATATAACGATCGTTCCCTGTGCGGCTGCCAGCGCCAGCGTCGCGGGCATTACGCACTGAGGCCCGACGAGAAGCACATCCACCGCTTTTGTCAGAAGAGGAATCTCCTGTGAAACGTAATTGGTGGCGATTGATAAAAGACCTTCGCCCTCACCGCCACACACCCCCAAGATGTTTGCCGTTGGGGAAATCTGTGCTGCATACTGCAGAAGGCCTTTCACTTTTCCCGGTGACACATGACCATAAACAAGAATATTGGGGACCTCCGCGCATAACGCTCCCAAATTTGCTTTCAGCGTGGAGGGGGTCTTCATTGCCAAAGCATCAGTAGCCTTGTTAATCGCCTGCAGGGATTGAGCTGCCGCCTGACCGAGTTCTTTCATCCGGCTCGTCATATCGAAAGTCCCCACCATCTCGTCTGCCGTCATTATTACCGTAGAATCAATTTTTTCTCCGCAGGCGCCCGCCAAAAGCATAAGTGCTGCCGCTCCATCGGACACCTTGTGCAAGAAGATGTCGCTCTCCATTGCATTACGCGCGCGGCCGCAAACAGTTTTCGATTCCGACTCGTCAAAAGGATTGATCCGACAGGGCCCCTCGCCACAATCCGTGCAACAAAGATTGAGCCGTCCAAATCCGCACTGGGGTTGTTGACTTTCGGCCCGATCCCATACAAGCTCAACTCCGGAACGTTTTGCCTGAACCAATATTGCATTTACAGCTTTATCAGCCGATTTTTTTTGTACCTGTTTCATTTTATTTTGCCCCCTCTTTTGTGAAATCAAAGCCAACCGGTCCGCTTCCCGCCATCGCGTGAGCGAACAGTGCATATCGATGTCGTTTCACTGAAATGATTTTGTGAAAATCATCCTCTTCCCCGCAGCTAAGTGCGCCGGTTGGACATCCCGCAACGCAGGCAGGTTCTTCCATTTTGACGCAGGCGTCACATTTCAGCGCCACGTGATAATCACGGCTGGGAATTACCGCTCCGATGGGACAAGCCATCACACACATCCAGCACCCGCGGCATTTGGCGGCGTCGACAATGATCGCTTCCGTTTCTTTATCCCGCGCCATGGCCCCGGAAGGGCAAGCCATCACACATACGGCATCCGTGCAGTGACGACATTGCAGAGCCATACTGTTCCCGGTCTGCCCGCTTACATTCACCCTTGGAACCGGTTTTGGATCTTCCCGAACGGCGCCGGCCAATGTTTTGCTTACCGACTGCCGTTCGACAGCGCACTGCAGTTCGCAGGTCTTACACCCGACACATTTATCCTTATCCACCCAGATTCTTCTCATGGTTCCTCCTTCTGTCGCTTTTAGGCGACATGCACGCCCCACAGGCAGATAATTTCTTCTAATAACGCTTCGGCCCGACCAGGATTAAAAACGCCGCACTGGCAAGGTTTGGCCAGCTCTTCTGCCGCTTCTTTCACTGTACACCGGCCTGTTTTGATATCTTCGATCATTTTTCGCACCAGATTAAAAGCCACCATACCATGACCGCACATTGTTGTAATCTGCATGATCTCTTCATCCGGCAATCGTTCTGTCCGCCCCCATATACCGAGAGACTTTTCGCAGGTGTGTGGCTCAACGCCAGCTTCCCGGCAGCAATCATGCACATCATCGAACAAGCCGGAAATAATCACTGAAACTCCGAGATCAGCTTCTTTCAATGCAGCCAGTGCTTTGATCACTTTTTCCCGGTCGTCAAAAACGCCATGCACGATCGACGTGTCCCGTGTATTGGCTACAATCGTCTCATCAGGTTTGATAAATCGATTTCCGGTCTTCATGTCGCCTAGGTTAACCGGCTCAAAGCGCTGCATGATTTCCAGAAACTGCTGCAGTTTTTCGTTCGAACCAATTTCATTCATTCCTTTGGCTGACATAGCAAAGATGACATAATCATTTTTGAGATTTTCGGGTGTCCCCCGGCGATGCAAGGTATGACTCATTTTGAAATTCCTCCTTCAACAAAAAGCGGCCGTCCCAGTCCGATGTTGGTTTTTCCGTTGTCCGTCAACCGCACTCCTGCCCGGCGCGCCAGTTCAAATGCCGGCAATCTTTGTTCCTGGCTTTCGCCTGGATGGACCTTGCAGGTCAAATCAAAAGAGCATACCGTCGAAATCTCTTTTGTGACTTGCCGAACGGCTTCGATAATAGCAGGTATCCGTTCCAGCGGCACCGTCATTTCAATGATGGCGGACAGCACTTTCTCGTCCAGCACTTCCGGATTCATCCGTCCGGTTGTCTTATCCACCATCAACCCGGTGATGGGATTTTTGGGTTCGAAGGTAATATTCCCCAAGGCGGCAATTGCCATCGCCACTTTTTCGATATCGTGGAACCGGGCGCCCGTACTTGGGCGGCCCATCTCAACAGCCATGCCGGCTTCTCCACACTTGAACCGTCCGGTCACATCGTTCGTTTTCATCTCTTCCGTTCCCCTGCCGGGGATTCGCGTCTCCTTATGCTCAACCAGAGGGTTACTGAAAGTGCTGCGTACCGATCTGGGCCATTCCGGCGCCGGTTCATAAAGAGCGTCCGTCGGACAAACTTCCGCCCGAAAGCAAACGCCACAATCAACGCACTCATACTGATCCACTTCGGCGCAAACACGTCCACGGCCACTGGCAACAAAATCGATTGCGCCCATCGTGCAATAGGCTCGGCAACGTCCACAACCAACACACTTCGCTTGATCTACCTTCACACCGTTCTCCCCTTTCTATAAAACAAACTTCTTTTCGGATCGTTTCAACGGATCTATTTCAGTTTATTTGCATAATTCATGCCAAACGACCCAAAACAAGAAACTCCGCCAGTGACGCCACTAGCGGAGTTTCTTGACCCAACATTTATTTTGTTTCATTTGTTTCATTCATTTCTTTTGCAAGCGACGCCATAACGTAACACGGCTAATGCCGAGTCGAACTGCAGCCCGGCCATAATGATAGTTTTCTTCCGCCAGAACCCGCAAGATAGCCGACTGATTCGCATCCTCAACCATAGCAACGGAAGTCTGGCGATTATCTACCGGTGCGTTCAGCAGTGTGTTTCTTCCCGGAATCTGTCCCAATATCTTTTCTACATCCCGACCTTCGATCTGTGAGCCGGAAGTCAGCACTACCAGTCGTTCGGCAATATTTCGCAGTTCCCGTATATTCCCGGGCCAGAGGTATTGTTCCAGCAGCAGTCGTGCTTCATGAGAAAGGTTTTTCAGAGTCCGCCGGTGCCGCGTATAGTATAGCTGAAGAAAATGCTGCATCAAGAGCGCAACATCCTCGCGCCGCTCGCGCAAAGAAGGCAGGGGAAGCCTAAGCACATCGACCCGGTAATACAAATCTTCCCTAAATTGCCCCGTCTGCATGAGTTTGTACAAATCGCGGTTTGTAGCGGCAATAATCCGCGCATCCACGGGAATTACCTTGTTGTCGCCCAGCCGCATAATTTCCCTTTCTTGCAAGGCTCTTAGCAACCGTCCCTGTAGCTTGGGTGAAATCTCAGAAATTTCGTCAAGAAACAAAGTGCCTCCGTGAGCCAACTCGAAAAGCCCCATCTTGCCGCCCTTTAAAGCCCCTGTAAATGCTCCCTCGGCATAACCGAACAATTCGCTTTCCAGAAGACTTTCGGGTAAGGCTGCGCAATTAATGGCAACAAACGGTCCCCGACTACGTTTTCCCGCATTATGAATGCTCTGCGCAAAAAGTTCCTTGCCGGAACCGGTCTCGCCGACAATCAGCACGTTGGAATCCACACGACCAAATTCTCGGGCCATATTAATGGTGTGATGAATAGCGGGGCTAATTCCCAGAATGTCACGAAACGTAAAACGAGCCACTAAGCCACGATTATGCAACTGCCGCCGAATCTTGCCTTCCAGTTCCTGAATGGCAACGACCGGCTGGAAAGTAGCAACCGCTCCCACCGTATTTCCCCGGATCGTGATCGGCACCCGGTTTACTGCCAGTTGCTGGCCTTTCAGCGTTTCAATTTCACTCACTTCCGCTAGTCCACCGGCGAGAACTCGGTGCAGACCCAACTCGGGCAACAGCAGCTGGGCGGATAGACCCAGAACATCACCGGACAGATTCGTCAGTTCCAATGCAGCCTTGTTCGCCAGACTGATGGCTCCCGCGGCATCAACAGCTACGATGCCCTGAGCCGAATATTCCAAAATGGCTCGAAACTGTTCTCCTCGTTCCTGTTCCTGACGTCGGATAACCGCCACCCGTTTCGCCTCACGCAACGCCTGATAAATCGCTTCACGACCAGTCTGGATGAACAACGCCTGCATACCCATATGTTTGGCAATGTCAGTGGACATCACCCCGCCAATGACAACGTCGACCCCTTGGGCTTGAAGCTCCCGAATACTGGGTTCCGCGTCTTCTTCGTCCCGAACCTCTACGACCAGAAGTTTCACGTCATCAAGAATATCACTGATCCCTTCCGCACCATAGATCATATCCCGTGAACCGACAATTCCGATTCGTTCGGCCGCAAACTGCCGTTTGCACTCTTTCACCGCACGCAAAATATCATATCCGCTGACAGGCAAATCAACAATCGGCGTATCCGGCAGCATCCGTCGTAGCGCCACCGCCGTCACACCACGAGCCACCACCACGTCCGCCGAAAAATCTCTCGTCCCGCCAATATCGCGCACACCAACCACAAGTTCGATATGCAGTTTCCACTCTGAGGGCTGCTCTTCATGGAAAGTTTTTTCCACGATGGCGCCCATTTCAGGATAGGGAACTACAAAAACGATTTTGGCCATGCCTGCCCTCCATTAGAACCGTCCTGCACCGGGTCGCGTAAACAGTTAGTCCCTTTCACACAAACGGTAGCCAAAACCCCTTACCGTCTCAAGCGTTTCAGCCGTTTCAGGATCGGACTCCATCTTGGCCCGCAGATGACGAACGTGTACATCTACGGTTCGGGTATCGCCAAAATACTCATATCCCCAGACTTTCTCAAGCAGTTGCTCCCGCGTGAACACCTTACCCAGATTGGTCGCGAGCATTTTAAGCAACTCATATTCTTTTGGCGTCAGTTCAAGTTTTACGCTGCCCATATGAACTTCGTAACGGGAAAAATTGAACCGAAGTCGTCCTACCGACAACTCACCCGGCAACGTCGTCTCTTTCTGGCTCCGCCGCAGCACAGCTTTCACCCTG
>DATMYT010000142.1:0-3226 GCA_035560855.1 Negativicutes bacterium
AATCTTGTGCATTCTCGCATTGGTCGGGCTTTGCGGGCCATTCGCAATGATTACATCGCAGCGCAGGTCATGGGAATTCATGTCGCTTTTTACCGGATACTGGCGTTTGGAACCGGGGCCATGATTGCTGGCCTGACTGGCGCGCTTTATGCCAGTTATATCCGGTTTATCAGCCCGGATACCTTTACATCCGGGGAATCTATAAATATTTTGATTATGATGGTCATTGGCGGCATGGGTACAATCATCGGACCGATTATCGGGGCGGTATTTGTAACTTATCTGCTGGAAACGATGCGGGTTTTCGCTGAATACCGGCTGGTGATCTATGGTCTGCTTATGTTCATTGTTATTCTGTATATGCCGCAGGGAATCGCGGGGATGCTGGGCAATCTCTGGCGACGCGCGACTACTGGAAAGAAGGAGGCGTAATGATGCTGTCCTGTAAGGCGCTTACGATTCGCTTTGGTGGTCTTGCTGCCATCGACAATCTTGATTTCCAAGTTTCCGCCGGTGAAATCCGGGGTCTCATCGGTCCGAATGGTTCCGGCAAAACGACACTGTTCAATCTGATTTCGGGGATTTATACGCCGACATCGGGATCGATCACATTTGAGGGAAAATCTATTGCAGGACACAGGACAGACGAAGTGACCCGCGCTGGAATCGCCCGGACCTTTCAGAATATCCGCCTGTTTGGCGACATGACCGTGTGGGAAAATCTATTGGTAGGCCGCCATTGCCGTTTGAAGCAGACCGTTTTCGACGATGTTTTTTCGACGTCGGCCAAGCGGCGCGAAGAGGCGGATGCACGTGAAAAGCTGGAGGCTTTGCTGCGGCTGTTCAAAATGGAAGGATTGCGGGAAGAGCTGGCAAAAAACCTGCCGTACGGATCGCAGCGCGAACTGGAGATCATGCGGGCCATGGCGTCCGAACCGCGGCTGCTTTTGCTGGATGAACCGGCAGCAGGGATGAATCCGCAGGAAACCGCCCAACTGATGGAGCAGATCAAGCGTCTGAGAGAAAGAGGCTTCACCGTTTTGGTGGTGGAGCACGATATGCGGTTGGTCATGAACATCTGTGACCGCATCACGGTGCTGAATTATGGAAAGAAAATCGCCGAGGGAGCGCCACGGGACATTCAGACTCATCCCGAGGTGATACGGGCTTATCTTGGAAAGCAGGTGAAGGACAGTGCTTAAGGTCAGGGACCTGTCCGTCCATTACGGCAAGATCCGGGCGGTACGGAACATCGACATGGATATTGAAAAAGGTGAAATTGTTTCGCTAATTGGCGCCAATGGCGCAGGTAAATCCACTACGTTACGGGCGCTGTCCGGGCTGACAAAACCGGCGGGCGGTTCGATCGAATTCGAGGGAAGGTCGATCACCGGTTGGAGCGCCAAAGCGATCGTGGAAGCCGGACTCAGCCATTGCCCAGAAGGGCGTCAGATCTTTCCACGGATGAGTGTCATGGAAAATCTGGAACTGGGTGCATATACGCGCAAAGACAAGAAAAATTTGCAACCCGAGTATGACAGGATTTTCGAGTATTTTCCGGTATTGGCACAACGACGTACGCAGCTCGGCGGTACGTTGTCCGGCGGGGAACAGCAGATGCTCGCCATTGGGCGCGCGTTAATGTCAAAACCGAAGCTACTGTTGCTGGATGAACCTTCACTTGGCTTGGCGCCGCTACTGGTGGAGAAAATCTTTGAAATCATCCAGAGCATCAACCGTGAAGGAATGACGGTGTTGCTTATCGAACAGAATGCTTGGCAGGCGTTAAACATTGCGCACCGGGGCTATGTGTTGGAAACCGGGAGTGTTTCGGTTTGCGGCGTAGCCGCGGATTTGCTGCACAATGATCATGTGCGAAAGGCCTACTTGGGAGAATAAACGATTCACTAAAAACGAAAGGAATGATTTGAACAATGTTGAAACAGAAGACAAAATCCTTGTGCGCACTTGCCCTGGCTGGAGTAATGATGGCCAGCCTAGTCGCCGGTTGTGGCGGCGGCGCCAAAGAACCTGCGAAAACAGCAGCCAAGGAACCGATCAAATTCGGTATCATCGGTCCTTACACCGGACCGAATGCCAAACCGGGCCAAAGCATGAAACAGGGCGTAAACCTGGCAGTAGAAGAAATCAACAAAGCCGGTGGCGTCAAAGGACGACAACTGGTTGCAATGTTTGAAGACGACGCCTCCGTGCCTGCCCAGTCAGTTTCCGCTACAGAAAAGCTCATCAACAAAGATGAAGTTTCATTTCTGATCGGGACATTCAACAGTGCTACAACATTGGCTGACATGAAGATCATCGAACGCGACAAAACACCGATGATGGTTCCAATCGCTGTTGCCATCGAGATTACGGAATCCGGCAACAAATGGGTGTTCCGCAACTCGGCTACCAACCCCATGCAGGCGGAACAGCTTATGAGCTACATTTATAAAGAAACCAAACTCCGCAAATTTGCCGTGCTTCATGAAAATACCGATTACGGCAAGGGCCTGATGATTGCCGTGCAGAACTATATCCAGAAAAATGGCGGGTCGATGATTGCCGAATCCTATTCGATCGGTGACACGGATTTCTATGCACAGCTTACTAAAATCAAGAACAATGCGCCGGAAGGGCTGATTATCTGTGGCAACTTGTCTGAAGGTTCCCAGATTACCCGACAGTTCAAGGAACTTGGACTCAAAGCCAGCATCTTTGGTTTTGGCGGATTGTCCTCTTACGACTTCAACAATGTTGCCGCTGGCTCCAACGATGGTCTGATCGCTACCAGTTACTTCGAAAATGCTTCCCCAAATCCGCTGGCGCAAAACTTTATCAAAGCGTACAAGGCAAAATACAATGTAGATCCCGATATGTTCGCCGCTGCAATCTATGAGTCTGTTTACCTTGCCAAGGACGCCATCGAAAAAATGGGCGATACCAAGGATGCTGCAGGCTTCCGGATCGCATTGCGCGATCAACTGGCCAAAACAAAAGATTTGGCTGGCGTTCAGGGTCCGACTACATTCGATGCCAAAGGTCAGGCTGATAAGCAGGTTATGATCATTCAATGGAATAAAGGACAAAAAACGATCCTGTTTCCCAAGGCGAAATAATACTGTCGCAATGAGGTTTTGCTAAAAAATCATGAAGATTTTTCGCAAAACCCCATTTTCTGTGTTGACAGCCCGAGTTTTGTCAGGTACAATAAACACAATTCAAG
>DATMYT010000143.1:0-2371 GCA_035560855.1 Negativicutes bacterium
GCGGATTGCGATGTGGATGCCGCCAATTTGCAGCTGATCATTGGCGGACATGTGGTAGAATCCGGGCCGTTTGAGGCTGGCTGGGAAGTCGTAGCCGACATTCATAAATGTTTGCAGTGCGAAGTGTGCAGTGAGCTATGCCGGTTCGGTGCAATTGAAAACGGCGTGATTACAGAGTCGCTCTTGTGTGAAGGCTGCGGCGTCTGCGCCGACCACTGTCCTGCCGGCGTTCTCAGCATGAAAAAACGTAATGCCGGTGAATGGCTGGTGTTGGATACTCCCAAAGGGCCCATGGCGAGCGCGAATCTGGGGGTGGCAATCGAAAATTCGGGGAAATTAGTCAGCAAAGTAAAGGAAATTGCGCGAAAGATAGCAGCGAAACAAGAATTGCCGCTGGTCTTGGTCGATGGGCCGCCGGGAATCGGCTGCCCGACGATTGCAGCGATCACGGGAGCTTCTCTGGTGCTGGCGGTTGTTGAGCCGACGGTGTCTGCGATGCACGATCTGATCCGGTTGCAGGAATTGACTGCACATTTTCGTCTGCCATTGTGCGTGTGCATCAATAAAAACGATCTGCATGAAGGCATGCGACGGCAAATAAAAACATGGTGCGAGGAAAATACAGTAACTGTAGTGGGGGAAATACCTTACGCAGAAGAGTTCCGGCAAGCGCTGCGAGAAGGCAGAACCGTCATGGACGGGGACGATATTCTGGTGAAAAACAGTCTGGCGGCATTATGGCTGAAGTTGGCCGCGTTGCTGCCGATTGACAAATGAAGGAGAGAATGACATGAAAATAGCGATCACGGCTGCCACAGCAGGCACGTTGGGGATGATGGACGGCCGGTTTGGACGAGCGCCTTATTTTCTGGTGTTCGACACACGGGGAAAGACCTGGGAGACTTTTGAAAACACACAAAACGCCGAACTGGAACACGGCGCCGGTATTCAAGCGGCACAGACCATCGAACGGCTTGGAGCCAAAGCGTTAATTACCGGGCAAGTAGGGCCCAAAGCTCTGCAGGTGCTGCGAGCCAACTCGACCAAGGTTTATTGCGTTGAGCCGGGCAAGGTGAATGATATTCTGACCGCATTTCTCGAAGGACATTTCGCCGAGTATTTTGCGCCAAATGAAAAAAGAGGGGAATGATTCAAGTGGAACAAGGAGTACAACAGGAACCGGAGATTCAGGAATTTCTCAAAGGCGTGAAGCAAGTCTTCATGGTGATGAGCGGCAAGGGTGGTGTGGGCAAAAGTACGATGGCTGCCGGTATCGCCACGGCGCTCGCACAGAAGGGGCTGCGCACCGGATTGCTCGACATTGATGTCCATGGCCCAAGCATTGCCCGGATCATGGGACTCACCGGCATGCCACTCGACACGGTGAATGGTAAGATTCAGCCGTACCAGCATTCGGACAATCTAAAAATCATCTCCATGCAGGGCTTTTTACAGCATCAAGATGATGCTGTAATTTGGCGGGGACCGTTAAAAATCGGCGTGATTAAGCAATTTTTGGTAGATGTCGATTGGGGCCCCCTTGACGTGTTGGTAATAGACAGCCCGCCGGGGACCGGCGACGAACCGCTAACGATTGCGCAGTTTATTCCCGGTTGCGGGGGCATTGTTGTAACGACGCCGCAGGGTGTGGCTTTGGCGGATGTGAGAAAGTCGCTGAATTTTTGCCGTCAGGTGGGGATGAATATCGTTGGCGTCATTGAAAACATGAGTGGATATGTTTGCCCGGAGTGCGGACACCATGCGGCGATTTTCAAAATCGGCGGCGGGGAAGAGTTAGCCTGCGCATTCAATGTGCCTTTCCTGGGTCGTATGCCAATTGATCCATTGGTCGTTGGCGCTGGCGATGACGGCGTATCTGCATTGGAGCGTTCCAGTGTTATGAACGCGGCTATCGAGGAGATTGTCGGCAATATTTTAAGCGGATCAGATGAAGTGAAAGGTGGGAATAGTATGGAGAAGATTGCAGTTCCGGTAGTTGGAGGAATGTTAAGTTCTCATTTTGGACATTGTGAAGAGTTTTTGTTCGCGACAGCCGAGGAAGGAAAGATAACAGGGATGTCGAAATTGGTTCCGCCGCCGCATGAACCTGGTGTGATCCCCAACTGGTTGGCCGAACAAGGCGCCACCGTTGTTCTGGTAGGCGGCATGGGCGAGCGGGCCCAGGATATTTTGAAGTCAAGGGGCGTCGCTGTGATTTGCGGGGTCCAGCCTGGCAATCCAGTGGAGCTTGTGAACCAATACCTGGCGAAAAATCTGACGGCGGGCGGGAACTCCTGCAACCATGAGGAAGGCGATCACCACGATTGCGGGCACTGATACAATATAAAAACTGTAGGAAAACCACTTCAAT
>DATMYT010000144.1:0-23182 GCA_035560855.1 Negativicutes bacterium
ATTTATTTACTATGCAAAAACAATGCCAACTCCATTTTAGCGCCTGTTTCACGAGATTTCTCAAAATCCTACGTTGCATTGAAACGTTTTATGCGTTATATTTGTTTCATAACGTTTCACCGCGTCGCACAGGAGGGATCCTATTGATTGTTTTTTTAGCTCCCGATGAAGAAATATATGCCACCGCAACCAAAACCCTATCAAAAACGCACCCCGACATCCGCATTGAGCAAGGACTACTGAGCGCCGGAGTGCTCCGGGCTCAAGATCTTGCCCGCCAGGGAACGGAAATCATCATTACGCGCGGTGGAACAGCGTCCGGCATTAAACAGGCACTACCCGACCTAACCGTGGTGGAAGTACCCATTACTGGCTTTGACGTCTTGCGCGCGGTCGATCTCGCGCGCCGTTATGGCCCTCGCATTGGCGTTGTTGCTTTTCCGTCCATGGTCATTGGGATCGACTGTCTTGGGTCTATCTTAGATGTTGAGCTCCGCCACTTTCTTATCCAAAACGAATTTGAAGCCGAATTCCGTGTACTTCAGGCTTTTCGCGAAGGCGTCGATGTCGTTATCGGCGGCGTTATTACCGGGCAGGCAGCGCGAAAACACGGTGCCCCCTGTGTTCTGATACGCAGTGGCGCCGAAGGAATTTTGCAATCTGCACTTGAAGCCAAACGAATTTTCGAGGCTCGGTTGATGGAAAAGCTCAAAGGGACATTGTTTCGCACCGTCTTGGACTATTCCTACGAAGGAGTCGTATCCATCGACAAGGAACAGCGCGTCGTGATTTTCAATCCAGTGGCAAGCCGTATCACAGGGGTTTCCGGGCCGGAAGCGCTCGGGAAACCGATTAATCAGGTTTTGCCGTTATTGAACCTTGATAGGCTGCTGCATACCGGTCGTGATGAACTCGGTCAAATCATCGACCTTCACGGTATGCAAATTCTTTGCAATAAAATCCCCATTTTAGTAAATGAGAAAATTTCGGGCGCTGTCGCTACCTTTCAGGACACTGGAAAGATTCAGCAATGGGAAGCTGCCATCCGTAAAAAAATTTACGCCGGGGGCCACACTGCAACCTTCACGTTTTCCGACGTCATCGGCAATAGCCGCACCATCCTTGATGCTGTTGCCGTAGCCAAGGAATTCGCCGTTACCGACTCGTCCGTACTCATCACCGGAGAAACCGGCACAGGCAAGGAAGTCTTTGCACAGAGCATCCACAATGCCAGCAAGCGCTCCCAGAAACCTTTCGTAGCGATCAACTGCGCCGCTTTGCCCGCCCAGATTCTCGAAAGTGAGCTTTTCGGTTATGTCGGCGGCGCCTTTACCGGCGCCAATCAAAAAGGAAAACTTGGGTTGCTGGAAATCGCCCATGGAGGAACGCTCTTTATGGACGAGATAGCCGAAATGGATTATGCCATCCAAAGTAAATTACTGCGGGTAATCCAGGAAAAAAAGGTGATGCGACTCGGCAGTGATAAGGTTCTCCCTGTCGATGTGCGAATCATTGCCGCCACCAACAAAAACCTCAAGCAGCGGGTACTGGAACGCCAATTCCGCGCCGACTTATATTACCGTCTCAATGTGTTGCGCTTACGCCTGCCACCCTTACGGGAGCGGCGCGAAGACATCGGACAATTCGCCCGTATCCTGCTGCGGAGATTTGAAAAAAATTCCGTTCATACATTACAGTGGAAACCTGAATCGATTGACCGACTCACTCAATATGAATGGCCCGGAAACGTCAGGGAACTGCAAAATACTGTTGAAAGAGTCGTAGCGGTCTGTCGCCAGGACTTTATTACCCCTGAACTAGTAACCCGAATGATGCGCGATGACGACGCAGACGACCCCGGTGGGCCTTTCCGCATCATGCCGGCAGCCGGTAGCGCGGATGAAATTCGCCAAGCGCTGGAAAAAACGCGAGGGAAACAGCTGGAAGCCGCAAATCTTCTTGGCATTAGCCGATCTACCCTCTGGCGGCGTATGAAAGCCCTAGGGTTGCGAGATTAATTTTCCTGATGATATCCGATCAAATCCTTGATGACCTCTCCCGCCAAAATCAAGCCCGCTACTGACGGCACAAAGGAAATGCTGCCTGGGATCTGATGTCGGATGGTGCAAGTCCGCGTCGAACCCGGCGGGCACACACAATTGGCACGGCAGCCCGAATTGGCTCCATCCTGCGGCATCAGTGGTTTTTCTTTTGAATACAGTACTTTTAACGACTTAACTTCGCGTGCCCGCAATTCGTACCGCATGACTTTCGCCAACGGACACACCGAAGTTTTGAAAATATCGGCGATCTCGAACCGGGTCGGATCCATTTTGTTACCTGCCCCCATACAACTAATCACGCGAATCCCTTTGGACTGGGCTCGTACGATAAGGTCAATTTTGGCAGTCACCGTATCGATGGCATCGATAATATAATCACATTCCGCTGCAAAAAATTCTTCAGCATTCTCCGGCAGATAGAATTTTTGAATTGAAGTAACATTTGCCCGGGGATTGATCTCCAGCACACGTTCTTTCATCACTTCTACTTTTGATCGGCCAATTGTCCGGGTCGTCGCGTGCAACTGTCGGTTGATGTTCGTCAGGCAGATGCAATCATCGTCAACCAACGTCAAATTCCCCACACCAGCGCGAACCAACGCCTCCACCGCAAAACTGCCGACTCCGCCAATACCAAACACCATTACATGGCTGGCAGCCAGTTTGTCCATCGCTGACGATCCAATCAGCATTTCTGTCCTGGAAAAAAAGTTTAACCCTGCCACAATGAATCCTCATCCTCGCTTTTCCATGGTCCGGCCTCTGGCACGGGCCTTTTTTATTCGTTTATTTTTCGTCAGCGCTACAACGATAGTTCTCACATAAAAGATGAACTGTCGCCACAGTACGCGGCGACAGTTCGGCCAGCACGGCTGCAAGCCCATCGCACTGTCCAGAAATAGCCGACATAAAGATTAGCGGTCCCACTCCATCACAAGATAGGACCCCAAATTTTTGAACCAGAAGCTTTGCTTCTCAACCGCCGCCAAGGTTTCCCGAATACGCGATTCCCCGCTGCCGCCCTCCATATCGAGAAAAAAGAGATAAGCGCCAAGACCGGTACGCGCCGGACGGGATTCAATCTTCGTAAGGTTAACTTCCCTGTCAGCAAATTCGGAGAGAATGCGGTACAAGCTCCCCGGTCTCGACCCATCAATCTTACACACAATAGAGGTTTTCCAGCGCCCGGATTCTGTAAGATCAGCCGGTTGCACTTTCAAGGTCACAAAACGGGTGCAGTTGCTTGCAGTATCCTGAATATCCGCCGCAACAACATCCAACCCATACAAATCCGCAGCAGTCCGGCTGCCAATAGCGGCAAGTCCTGCTTCACCCTCTGAAGCTCGGCGCGCCGCCTCCGCAGTACTTTCCACCGCACGATATTCGGCAATCGGAAAAAGCCGCGCCAAGCTCTTGCGGCATTGCGCCAAGGCTTGCGGATGGGACAAGATCAACTGTATGCCCCGCCCCGCCTCACGCGCCAGCAAATTATGCCTTATCGGCATGACAATTTCACGGGCAATCAACAGTTCCACTTCGTGGGCCAGAGTATCCAGCGTGACGTTTACAGAGCCTTCCAATGAATTTTCAATCGGAACCACACATTCCGGGATCTCTCCCGCCGCGACCGCCCGAATGGCAGCATCAATGGAAGGATACGGTTGATATACGGCTGAATCCCCAAAGATATTCTGCGCAGCTTCTTGGCTATAAGTGCCCTGTGGTCCCAAAAAACCTACCCGATACTTTGACTTTCCTTCACCTATATGCATCAAAGGCCTGTCGCCCCTTTCTGTTTATGGCTCGCAGGCCGACCGACTCACTTCGCCGCCCAGGAAGCACTTTCCTGGTTCATTGTCCGGGCTCCGTGAATCAAAGCACCCAACGGTGTCAGTTCCTTCGTGTTGCTGCCAAAAATCCCTACGTTTACTGCCACTCCATCACTCACGCGATACACGGTCTGATTCAGAGATACATAATAAGAGTTGTTCTCACGCACCCGTACGGCCTGGACTTCCGATGCAACCATCAACGTGCATCCGGCTGCAGCGGCTTTTTCCAGATTCGTCAATGCGCTTTTTTCGCCTAAATCAGCAACATAGCCGGGCAAAATCCGATCATACTCATCCCACAAAGCTTCCTGCATAAACGCGAACTCACTCTTTAATTCCGACGGCAGGCTGTTTTTGATTGCTGCTACATAAATGCGATTCTTGTCGGCAATCGGCTCGGATCGGGCCAAGAGGCCCTCATTAATCGCCGCCCGTCGCTTCGTATAATAGTCTTTTAGCGCCAAATCCATATAGACCGGCACATCATGGGCGAAATAAGTCTTAAGTGGGTCCGTCGCCGGCCAAACTACTTCGCGTCCAATATGTCGATATCCGCCGAACACCTTGCGCAGGGCATTTGGTATTGGATCGTCCGCTACCACGATCCGAGTCACAGCAACTTTCCCATCATATTTTTGGACGAAAGCCTCGTTGCCGACTGCCGGTGCGCCAAAAGTAACAACTTCAATCTGATTGGGCCGCACACCCATATCCAGCAGGCGTTCCGCCAGCAATGTCACCACGGCGCCGCCAAGGCTATGACCGACCAGATATACTTTATCTTCATGGTCTTCTTTCAAGATATTTGACAACCGCCGCGATGTGCCGGACAGTGCGTCGTTAGCCTGGGCCGTTTCCGCGGAAAGAAGCACCTGCGTTGCCTGGTTGAAACCTTCATGCACCCGGGGAACATCGGGGGGTAAATCCTTACGCGCCGCGTTCGCTGCAAATTCCTCGATAGTCGCCCCGGCGAAATACACTTTTTTGGTTCTCAGATCGACTATAACATCCCGTACATTCTCCGTCCCTGCTACAGCCAATATATATATATCGCGGTCCGACTTCGAACCGGTATACCAAGCAAGCATATAATCGGCCTCAGCTTTGTCGCCGACCTGTTTATAAGGCTCTACATGCCAGCCTTCCTGTTGAAACGCCGCCACCGCCAGACTGCCGGGGCGGCTGCTGTACGCCGCCATGCAAGCGGCAGCAGATATATATGTTTTTTTTGCTTCTCTGTATTCCGCCAATGTTCCCGCCGCTGCCGAAACCGATGTGGACCAAGAAAAAACAAACAACCCCAATAAAATCCTAACCAAGTACTTCATGCCATTACCGCCCTCCGTAATCCTTGTTTTCATTCACTCAGCAACCCCTGGTTTTGCAACAACTCGCAAAACGGGCCCAGCAACTCCGGATCAAATTGTATCCCGGCAAATTTTTGCAATTCCCTGACGGCGGCCTCCACCGACATTGCCTTGCGGTAGGGCCGGTCACTCGTCATTGCGTCAAAAGCGTCTACAATCGAAAGAATGCGGCATTCCAACGGAATTGTTTCTCCAGCAAGGCCTAGCGGATAACCGCTGCCATCCCACCATTCATGATGCCGCAGAATCCATTCCGCTATATGCAACAAGTCTACCGATGACAGAGCGATTCGATAGCCAATTTCACTATGCCGGCGCATTTCTTCCCGTTCCATTTCGTTCAGGGAACCCGGTTTAAACAAGATGGTGTCACTAATTCCAACCTTCCCGATATCATGAAACTTCGCAAACAACTTCATAGCATCTAATTGACTGGGAGCAAAACCGATTTTTTCGGCTAACCCGCCAACCAGCACTTCCAATCGTTCCGCATGTCCTTCCGTAATAAAATCTCTTGCTTCCAATAAAGTCATGACTGTATTCACAATCCCGCTGCGCGTGCTTTGCGACCGAAGCAGCTTTTCCCGCCGCACCTGGTTGTCTGCATCCCGCGTCAACTTATTCAGTTCAATCGGCTTGGCGTCAGCAATCGCATAGCCGACGGACAAACTAAGAAAAGTATCTTTATTGTTCAGATTATACGACTCCACCAGTTCTCGCAAATGCCGACAAATTTTTTCGGCCTGATTATGATCGGCACCGGGACGGATGAGGGCAAATTCATCGCCGCCCACGCGCGCCAATATATCTCCCGTTTCCACCAACGCACAAAGCAGCACTGCTGTCATGATAAGCCGCTGATCGCCTGCCAGATGTCCCAATGTTTCATTGGTCATTTGCAGTCCATCTATATCACAGGCGATCAAAGCGCAGGGCAGCGCCATGGAATCACGTCGCCGTTGAAACTCATATTCCAAGTAAGCTCGATTGTAAAGTCCGGTCAAAGAGTCATGCGTACTCACATGATGCAGCATGGCATCCGCCCGCTTGCGGTCCGAGACATCCCGCAAAATCGCCACAGCAAAAACATTTTCGCCCAGCGCCACCACATCAATTGATCCTTCAATTGGAATTTGCGACCCATCCATGCGACGAAATTCCGTGGAAAACTCCTGTCGTCGCCCCCGATGCTCCTGCGTATGCACTAATCGCTGCAACACAACTCCAACCGTGGGAAACAAATCGGTCAGAGTGGCATTCAGCAACTTATTGCGGGAAAAGCCCAGGATGGCGCACGCCGATTCATTGGCATCGACAATCGCGCTGGACGGCAATCGAACCATCAAGATTCCATCATTGACCTTGTCAAGCAGGTTACGGAAGGTTTCCAGTTCTTCCAACCGCTTTTGCAGTTCTGGGTAGTAATTCTTGCGAATTGATTTTTCCCCAAGGCCAATCAATTTTTCCCGAATAAATTCAGGTTGTTTATCAGAGAATGGCTTCATAAAGCTCCTCAATATCCCGCCGTTGCATCATGATAGGATTCGTCGCCATGCAGGCGTCCATCATGGCAAATTCCGCGAGACGGGGAATGTCCGATTTTTTCACGCCCAGTCGTCCGACTGTGGAAGAAATCCCGATGCTTTCACGCAACTCCGAAAGCTTCTTTACCAGAAGTCGCGACCGTCCATCGGCATCGAGCCCTTGCAGGGACAGGCCCATAGTCTCTGCTATTTTATCATATCGATCCGGGCAGGAAGCATAATTGAAAGCAACGACTCCCGTCAGTAAAATCGCATTACACTCGCCATGCGGCAGATCAAGATAGCCGCCAAGACTGTGCGCCATAGCATGAACTGCGCCCAGAATCGCATTGGAAAAGGCCAGTCCGGCTTCCAGACTGGCCAACATCATCGGCCCTTGAAAGGTAAGTTCCAATGGCTGAGCAACAGCCCCAGGCAAATTTGCCGCAACAAGGCGAACGGCCTCCATTGCATGCAAATCGGTGATGGGCGAGTGCGCCGTGGAAACATAAGCTTCGATCGCGTGCGTCAAAGCGTCCATTCCGGTGCAAGCAATCTGGAAGGGCGACAAAGTGGTCAACGTTTGGGGATCTATCAATGCAACATCAGGGACCACAGCCTTGCTGACGATCGCCATCTTTGTAAGCCTACGAGCATCGGCAATAATTGCGAACTGGGATACATCGGCGGAGCTTCCGGCCGTTGTTGGAACACAAATAAGAGGAGGAATGGGATATTCGACCCTGTCCACACCTTCAAATTCTTCAATATCCCGCCCGTGGCTAGCTACGATGCCAATGGCTTTTGCACAATCCATCGGGCTGCCGCCGCCCACTGCGACGACCACATTGCACCCCGCTGCATCATACAACTGCGCACCTGCTCTGACCTCCGCCACTTTTGGGTTTTCTGTAACAGCTTCAAAAATCACGTAAGGGAGCTCCACCCGGTCAAGGCTTTCCGTTACCCGAGACACCCAGCCAGCTTTCCTAACGCCCGGATCAGTCACCAATAAAACCCTTCTGGCGCCTAAGTTTTTGGCGTACTGACCAGCAAGATCGATAGCCCCTTCCCCAAACAATATTTCCGGTGCTACAAATTTTCGCAAGGCCCATTCATTGCTCATCCCGTCAGCCCCCCCTAGATTTGGCTAAACTTCGAAACGGGGGATTCCCAGTAGTATCAAAAGAATACGAATGCCGAACACAAAATTACTGATTGATTTATGAAGACATTCGACGCCAAACCTATCGGGTCCTGCCACAAGCGTCCCAGCTACTTTCTATTTTCTTGCGCGGCAGTTCTGCGGCAATACAACGCGGAAAGCGCTACCGCCTGCAGTTCCTGCCTGCGCCTCAATTTTTCCGCCATGCGCCTCTGCAATCCACGCGGCGATGGATAGGCCAAGACCGGCCCCTCCTGCTTCCCGCGAACGGGCCTTGTCCACGCGATAAAAACGTTCAAAAACATGGTGTCGATCTTCCGGCGACAGTCCGATTCCCGTATCTGCCACTTCCAGAATAATAGCGCCATTATTTTCCCGGTCAATTCTCATTGTCACACGACCGCCGGCGGGTGTGAATTTGATTCCGTTGTCCACCAAAATCATTAAAAGTTGCAGTATGCGGTCCTTGTCCGCCTGCAGAACAGTATCCTGTCGAATTGACCGTTCTATTTCCACTCCCTTGGCTTGGGCCAGCGGACGCATGGCACGAAAAACATGCTCCGCCACCTCACCGACCCCGAACTGTTCCAAATTTAGCTCCAGCCCTCCCGCATCAGCTCGCGCCAGAGTCAATAAATTGCCGGTAAGTCGGGACATCCGCCTGACTTCGTCTTTCAAATCATCGAATATCTGGCGGGACAGCGGAGACAGCCGTTCCCCATCTTCTTTTTCCACCACGTCGAGCGATGCCTGAATCACGCTGAGAGGCGTCCGCAGTTCATGCGACGCGTCAGCGGCAAACCGGCGTTGCGTCTCAAAAGATCGCCTAATCGGAGATATCGCCCGCCCTGCGGCAAAATAGCCAATAAGTCCTGACACCAACAAAAAAGCCACCAAAGAGCCCCACAACGCGAGAGACATCTGCTGTAAAAAATGATCGTACGGCGATAAATCCCTACCCACGACTACACTGCCCCGGTACTGCCCATCCTCCTGAATCGCCATAATCATCCACAAAAAACGCGCCGCAGGTTCCGTTCCCCGGTCCATTGCATAAACAACGGGCTTTTTATCAACTTTCACATCCACTAATACCTCAGCTGGCGGACGAATCGCCGGATCTTGTTTTGGGGGAATGATAACCGCCCCATTCGACCTCACGGCGAAAACAAAATATGATGTTTCCACCGGAAACTCGGCCGGATTCGCACGTTCGCCCTTGTCACGCGATGGCGCGCCGCGTTTCAACATTTCCCTTACTTCTCGCGATGCCCGGACTGCGTACGCTTCCATTTCATGTTCTTGTTCATGCATCAACAAATGGGCAAACCCAAAATAAAAAAGCAGCGCAAAGCTCCCCAGAGCCAGCGCTGAAAGCACGGTATATAAAAACGTCAATTGACGACGAATACGACTGAACATATGAATTAATCCACCTTATAGCCGACGCCCCGGACGGTACTGATCATCGGTCGATCGCCGGGTTGGTCGATTTTTTTTCGCAAGAGCCGGATGTAAGCATCCAATGTGTTTTCGGACACTTCGCTATCGAGGCCCCATATCCGATCAAGCAACACTTCCCGTGGCAATACCCGCCCCCTATTCTGCGCCAACAAATCCAACAATTGAAACTCTCGGGCGCTGAGTTGAACCTCGACATCCTCACGGCGCAACAAGCGATGAGTCCTGTCCAATGACCAATTCCCCATTTCCAATACATCTTCCTTCAATGGCGCTTCTCCCCGACGGGATAAGGCTCTCAACCTTGCATACAGTTCACCGAATTCAAAAGGCTTTACCAAATAATCATCAGCGCCGGAATCCAATCCGGTGATTCGGTCATTCAATGCATCTTTAGCGGTAAGCATCAGAATGGGTTTGGCATACCCATCAGCCCGCAATTGTCGGCATAACTCCACCCCTGATAGTTCCGGCATCATCCAGTCAAGAACCAGCACGTCAAAGGCGCCATCGGTTGCAGCCACCAATGCTTCGTCACCCCGAACCACCCACTGAACCTGGTGTTGCTCGGTCTCCAGCATGTGCTTGATCAGGCGGCCCAGCCGAACATCATCTTCAGCCAATAGAACCTTCATTTGCGGTTTGCCGCCTTTCAATCACTTTCCATACTTTTAACGCCGTTAGGGAAATGATAATACTTACAGTGGCCGGATAGAGCAAAGACATGAACAGTACATTGCTGCTCTTCCCCAATGCCACACTATGATACAACGCAATCAAGTAACAGGGAAACGCCAGATAATGAGCGAGTTTCCAGTTTTCCCAACCGATCTTTTTCATAACGGAGCGCACCGAAGTAATTGCGATCACACCCATAGTATAAACTGCGATAATGCCGGCCGCAATCTCCCAGGTATGATGTAGCGTCCAAAAAGGAATAAAGATATCCGCCCATGACAGATATTTATATTTATCGATAAAAAATGCCGTGCAATGGACTATGAGCATAATAATCGACGCAAAGGTAATAAGTCGATGGTATGACAGAAATGCAGCTCGATGCCGGGTCGGAATCAGTTTCATGCTTAGCAGCAATCCACCGGCCACGATAAGGAACAAGAGGATATATGCCGCCAGTCCGCTACCCCTCACTATATTCCCGGCACTAAAGGCACTAATGTTTTGGATTATTCCATTCAACATGTTTTTTCACTTCCCATTCTTTTGCATATAAATCAAGATTGTCGCTGACACGAATCAGTCCATCTCGCTGGACTCCGATATAGGCCAATTGGGGTTGCCTCTTTGTAATCCAGGGAAATCCGATTACCGACCCCAGTACAATCAAACATTTTGCATATTGCTCCGCCACCGACAAATCCCGGGCAAGCACGGTAACCTGCAGCAGATCGGACTGCGCCGAAATACCGGTCCGGGGATCGATGATATGATGGACGGCGCCCCGCCCTGGCGCTTGCCAGCTTCGTTTAACAATGCTGCTGGTGGCCATGGCGGTAAGGTCTTCGCACCATAGGTCGGCAATATCCTCGTCGCTTCCCATTGGGTCAGCGACGCCGATCCCCCAGACCCCCTGCTTCGATTCTTTTCCCCACAGGACCACATCCCCGCCAGCGTCAACTAGTCCGCTCTGCACTCCCTGCGCCATCAATCCGTCCGCAGCCCGCTGCGCCGTCCAGCCCTTGGCAATCCCTCCCACATCAAGCGCAAACCCCGATTGCAACTTGGCGGCCTGTTGCTGCGGGTCCAGTTCCAACGGAACGATGGAACTGGTGGGAGATTCGACTATCCGCCGGTTTTCTTCGGCTTCCCGCCTGCGCCATCCATTAACGTCAACCTGAGCAGAATCCTTTTGTAGCAGTTCAAAACTGCGATCATAACCCAGTTTATTCATCGCCAGCCCCAGAAACGGGTTAAACAGCCCTTCTGTCGCCCTAAATGCAGTAACAGCATCGAATAACAAATCATAAGTCAAGGGGGAGACCGCCGTCCACTCTTCAATCCTATGATTGATCCTGTTGATTTCACTGTCCGGCGCAAATCGGCTGAACATCGCCTCAGCGGCTTTTACCCTCTCTTGCACAGCAATTGCAGCCGCCTCAGAAACTCCATCAACAAGAAAATCTGTATTCATGGCCTGGAAAGCGAACGGCATTTCCATGATCAGGAAGCCTTGGTCTTGGTATTCTTTGTGCGTGTCGTATTCGGCGGCGGCGTCGGATCGGCCGGAGGAGCAACCTGCGAGTCCGTTGCGTTCTGAACTACTGGTGATGACGGTGTTGCTACGTTTTTTTTGTTTGTCGACTGCTGGGGTGCAAGTGGCGATACAACAGTCGAACTTTGCGGAGAAGCTACAGTTCTTCCCCTGCCTGCAACATGTGTATACGCAGTAAATCCCGTGAACAAAACAGTGCTTAGAACCCCTACGATCAATATATCCTTTTTGTTTGACATGAAGCTCACCCCTTTTTTGTATTTGTCCTTACTATACCGCCGCTTTCTGAAAAAAGGCTGAAAAAAACAGGACCCTGCGATTTACCGCAAAGTCCCGGATACGGTCACAATCCAAACAAATCTCGAATCTCCGCCTCAGTCATCTTGCCGACGAAACTTTCTCCCGGCTGAATCAAAGCATCAATCAATGCTCGTTTGCGTTCCTGCAACGCCAGAATTTTTTCCTCGATCGTGCCTTTGGCCACCAGTTTGAAAACCTGTACAACATTCTTCTGTCCAATGCGATACGCCCGATCCGTAGCCTGATCTTCCACTGCCGGATTCCACCAGGGATCACAATGGATTACCATATCCGCTCCGGTCAGGTTTAGCCCTGCACCGCCCGCCTTAAGCGAAATCAGGAATGCGTCCCTGTCGCCCCGGTTAAAGGCATTGACCGTCTGAATCCTTTCCTGGGCTGCCGTAGAGCCATCCAGGTAATGATAAGTAACCCTCAGCGAGTCAAGGACTGGTTTGATCAGCGCCAACATTCCCGTAAACTGCGAAAAAATAAGCAGCCGATGTCCGCCCGCCACCGCATCCCTGACGACATCCGTCAAAAGCTCCAGTTTGCCGCTGCCGCCCGTATAGTTGTCAATGAACAAAGAGGGATGGCAACAAAGTTGTCTCAAGCGGGTGAGGATCGCTAGAATCTTGATCCGGCTCTGATCAAAACCGCGCTCCTCAATCTCCTGCTCGAAATCCCGGCGAGCCGTTAGCAGCCATGCCGCATAAAGATTGGCCTGTTCCGGCGTCATCGGAGTTGTCAGCCTGCTCTCGATTTTTGCCGGCAGCTCACGCAGCACAGTCTGTTTCATCCGTCTTAGTACGAATGGACGAATAAGTCGCCCCAGTTCCTGCAGCGCCGCTTTATCCGCTTGTTTCACAATCGGAGCTTCAAATCGTTTGACATAGTGGGCATGGCTGCGAAAGTAGCCGGGCAGAATAAAATCAAAGATCGACCACAGCTCTGTCAGCGAATTTTCGACGGGTGTCCCAGTCAACGCAAAACACGCATCCGCGCGGACCCGTTTGACGGCTTGAGCATTCAGCGTCTGCGGATTCTTTACATTTTGGGCTTCGTCAAGAAAGCAGTATTTTATTTTCATTTGTTCATACAGTTCAATGTCTCGCTTCAACAATCCATAAGAAGTGATCACCAAATCAACCGACTCCAAATCCGCCAGCGCCGCCTGTCGCTCATCAGGTTGTCCAGCCACAACAAGCACCCGCAGACCGGGCGTAAACTTCGCGGCCTCTTCCTGCCAATTGTAAACCAGAGATGTTGGGGCGACCACCAACGAAGGACGTGAATCGGTTCGTTCAGACAGTAAAAACGCCAACACCTGCAACGTTTTCCCCAGCCCCATGTCATCCGCCAATACGCCGCCCATGCCGTGCCGTGCCAACGACTTCAGCCATTTGAACCCAGTCTTCTGATAGTCCCGCAACGTTCCCTGAATTCCCTCCGGCAGCACATCGTCCGTATCCTGCGGTTCCCGCAGTTCTTGCACCATCCGGCGAACCGCACTGCTGCGTTCAACAGTCAGCGCGCTATTTTCCTTCATCAGGCTGTCGATCGTCAACGCCCGATATTTCGGCAATTTAATGACCGGCTTTGCCATGTCCGCCGCGTTCAATCCCAGTTGTTCGATAAGCTTTGCCGCCACCTCGAATTCAGGCGAATCCAGCGAGATAAACCCTCCGTCCTTCAACCGATGATAGCGTTTCTTCAAGCGGTAAGACGCCAACAGATCAAATAAATCGGCAGGTGACATATCGTCGCAACCAAGTGACATCTCCAACCAATCGAAATCATCATTCAATCGAATTCCAGCTTTGACCCGCACTCGCCTATTGACGTTAAGCTCGGAAAAAGCATCTGAGTAATAGACTTCCGCCAGTTCACTCAACTCCGGTAGTCCATCCTGCAAAAAATCATAGGTCGCGTCTTCATTCGCCAAAACCAACTGCCCGTCCGCCGTCACGAAATGATGCGCCAGAAACACTTGCAATAGCTTCACTTCCGCTTGCGCATCGCGAACCAGATATTTTCCGGTGTCATCGATCGTCTCGCGAGACCCGGGCAGTGCGGGATTAATCACCGTTTCGCCATAACGAAATTCCACGCGGGCGCACACCCCAGCGTCATGCCTATCGAGATAAACACTTTTCTCCAGGGGTTCCCAGAACAGCCGTTGCTCTGCTTTTTCACCGATTTCCACATCCCCTACCGATTCCAGCGCCGGCATCACGTTGGAAGCAAAATCCGACACCACCGTGGGAGGCAAAAGAATGGGCTTCTGTTTATTCTCGGCAAAACACAGCAGTAATGGCGTCATCGCGCGAGAGAAATCAGCGTCCACCCGATAAATTGTTTTCTGGTGAAAAACGTACCGCATCGCATTATCGAGAACGTAGAACTCGGTATCTTGCCAATCCTGAGTCAGCTGAAGGCCTTCCCCCTCGGCGTCAATTTTAAACCGAACCGGAGGGCGTCCTTCGCGAATCGGCGTCATACGCGCCGATTGATGCTGAAATGACGCTGAAAAATCCTTTCCCATGCGCAGTTGAAAAAACTCATCCATCGTCGAGCTCGTCAGCCTGAAACGGCGTCCCAGATCAAAGACCGATCCGCCAGCGGAGGCATACGACCATCTCATCCGTTCCCGTTCTTCTTCATAAGCGCGACGCAAAATCCCGATCAACGCCCGAGAAGCTTCGTCAAATTCGGTCGTCGAGGCTTTCAACACAAATTGTTTGCCAAATACAAGTTCGGTATTATCCGACAAGGCTTGTAAAAATTCAGGAATACTCTTCATCACATAGAGCCGCTCCACACCAAGAGAAAATTCCAGCCAACTCTCGCCGCCAAATGGACTGTAGTGATTCCGCACAAAATAATAGGTTGGCTCAATGCGCGCTTTTTGCAACATATCCGCCCGGAGCGGCGTCGGTGGCACTGCGCGAAAAACCGACAGCATCCGTCGGGTCGCTTCAGTAGGCCTCTGTGGAGAAAAGTTTCCCGTGTCATTCACAGTGATCACTTCCGATGTTGGCGTGGGCATAATCTGATAATAGCTCTGCCAGTCCCGCTGAATAGCTTTCAAAACCGCCACGATGTGTTTGCAGGCTCCATCATGGGTTGCAAATGCAGGACAATCGCACAATTGATGCGAAACATCGCCGGCATCATCGATTTTCAATTCCACATAGTAAAGCTGGGTTCCCCGCACCTCAGCCTCAAAAATGCCATTACCCCGGCGGTACACGGTTTTTACATACCCGTCTGCAAAATAATCGCAACCCTTGAGATAGCTTCCCCTACCCGCTACCTGACGGATTTTATCTTCTGACAACATTAATGTGGCTACCCTCCAGTGTTTCTCTCCATTATACGATAAAGGACCGACGAGCGTCGTCAGTCCGTAAAAAAAAATCTAAAACTTTCAGACGTTGCTGCTATAAATGCTACACATTATATTTCGGCAACGATCTCGCCTGTGCGTGACAAATCATATCCGCCCATCCCCTGGACTTCGTCCCGAAAAGCTTTGGAACGCAAAATTTCCTGCAAAATGACGAAAGTTTCCTTGTCCCGGTCTTCTTTTTTGATCACCAGATCATACCGCTCTTTCTGTAACGGAATAAAATCCAGTTCTTTGACCTGCAGCGCCACTTTCTCAATTCCCAGCCCCACATCAGCCTCGCCGCGCGCCACATAGCTGGCAACTGCCAGATGACTGCGTTCCTCGCACCCATAACCAGCAATCTGGTCCGTAGCGATAGTAAGTAATCGCAGTTTTTCATCCAGCAGCACCCTCGCGCCGGACCCGCGTTCACGATTAACAAAGCGGACATCTGCGCGGGTCAGATCCTGCCAGTCATGAATATGTTTGGGATTATTTTTTTTGACATAGAACCCTTCCATTCGAAACGTCAAATTGATCAGCAACGTCCGAAATCCAGGCAATAGCCGCCGTACATAGGGAACGTTGTATATATCGGAATCACTATCCCATAAATGTGCCGTCACCGCATTCGCGGTACCATGATACATGGCCAACAAACCATCAATACTGCCGACATAGCTGCGCAGCACCCTGGTGTTGGGAAGCGCGCTTCCCAGATAACGGGTCAAAATATCTAAAAGAACATCCTGTCCGCAAAGTATAAGTTCATTTGAATGCATCGGACTCACCGGTCCCGCAGCAGGCTGGACGCCATGGTTCTCAACGCGCCCCCTCGTTTTTCGGTTACGGATGTAATTGTCCAAATCCGGCGCTTCCACCCGCATCTTGCGTCCAATCCGATACGCCGGCAGATCGCCCCGTTTAATCATCTCATAAACGGTAAACCGGGTTATTTTTAAGAGTTTGGCAACTTCTTCCGGGGTATAGGAAAGAGTCTCTTCCATTGCCGCAGTTTCCCTCCTTCGGATTTAGCGTCCGCATCAACCAGCAGAGCCTGCTAAAGAAATAGTTTTATTGACTTGCATTTATCTTATCGCAAATTATATAATAACACCATCAAGCTTATGTTCTGTTTTGTTTTGTCTTGTTATGTTTTCTCAAAACAGGTGGTGATGTTACCATGAGATACGAATACATTTCCGGATACACAGTTGTGTCGGGCGTTACGACCTTAGAGGTCAACAGCGCCGGGCATTTTATTTTTCCCAAACCATACAAAAATAGAAGAATCGCAAGGAGGAACACAAGATGAAAAAACGGTCATCGTTCGTACTCATTGGAATGTTTGCGGCCTGTCTGATATTGGCAGGATGCGGCGGCAATCAGCCGGCTGCGCCCAAAGCGGCGGAAGCTCCTAAAACAGTGGAACTCACTATTTCAGCGGCTGTAAGTCTAAAAGACGCTCTGGCGGAAATCCAAACCAATTATCAAAAGAAAAATCCACAGGTCAAATTGCTCTATAATCTAGGAGCCTCCGGTTCGTTGCAAAAACAGATCGAACAAGGAGCTCCCGCTGATATTTTTATTTCGGCGGCCCCAAAACAGATGGATGAACTCTCCGCGAAAAACCTGATCAATACAGCAACACGCAAAAACTTGGTAGAAAACAAGCTGGTCTTGATCGTTCCTCTAAACTCCAGTGCCAAGCTAAGTAAATTTGAAGATCTGACGAACCCCGCCGTGCAGAAAATCAGCATCGGCGAACCGACTGTCGTCCCTGCCGGTCAATATGCCCAAGAGGTGCTCCGCAAACTGGGAGTTTGGGACAAAATCAACGACAAACTGGTCTTGGCGAAAGATGTAAGAACAGTCCTGACCTATGTTGAAACCGGCAATGTAGAAGCAGGCATAGTCTATAAAACAGACGCAGCCTCAAGCAGCAAGGTAAAAATTGCCGCAATCGCTCCCGAGGGTACACATGCGCCGATTATTTATCCAGCGGCTCTACTCGCCAGTTCCAAACAACAAGAAGTCGCAAAGGACTTTTTAGCTTATCTGTCCGGGCCGGAAGGAAAACCGATATTTGAAAAATACGGTTTCGTCATGGGTAAATAGAGACAACTGTAAGGAGCGCTGGGGATGATATGGCAACCCGTTTTGCTATCGATAAAAGTCGCATTGGCGTCTCTAATTTTCGTTTTTCTGTTTGGGGTTTCCTTCGCGTACGCCATGCGCAAATGGGATTTTCCCGGCAAGGCCGCGATTGAAGCATTATTTGCTTTGCCGCTCGTGCTGCCGCCGGTTGTAACAGGATTCCTGTTGTTGATTTTGATCGGTAAGCAAGGCCCTATCGGTTGTTTTCTTTCTGAGACATTTGACCTCCGGATCATATTCACGCCATACGCCGCAGTGTTGGCGGGAACGGTAGTGGCCTTTCCCCTTATGTATCAAAGTACCAAAGCCGCTTTTCTGGCGATTGATTCGGATCTGGAAGATGCCGCCCGAACTCTGGGCGCCGGTGAATGGCGGGTTTTTTGGACAGTGACAGTTCCATTGGCCTGGCATGGGGTTGTCTCCGGGTTGGTTTTGTCCTTCGCTCGGGCATTGGGTGAGTTTGGCGCTACGATCATGGTAGCGGGAAACATTCCCGGTAAGACACAAACCATTCCGTTGGCGATTTATTTCGCCGCCGAATCCAACGATCTGTCGCAAGCCGGCTTTTATGTCTTGGTTATCAGTTTACTTACGTTTTCCATGATTTGGGGGCTCAACCTGTGGTCCCGCATCAAGAAGGAGCCAAATTACCAAAAAGGAGCGCTCCGATGATGTTGTCAGTCGATATTGTCAAACACTTGCCGGATTTTCAGCTAAAAATTCAGTTTTCCATGGAGAGTGATGTACTGGTCTTGTTCGGGCCTTCCGGTTGCGGCAAAACCACCACTCTTCGTTGTATTGCCGGTTTGTTGGAACCGGATGCAGGACGAATTGTTTACGGAGATCAAGTTTTCCACGATTCAACCCAAAAGGTCTTTATCCCGCCGCGCGATCGGCATATCGGCTATATGTTTCAGGATTACGCCCTGTTTCCTCATATGAATGTGCAAAAAAACATTTGGTATGGGGTCAGACGCCAAACAAGCGATACAATGCTTATGTATGAAAAGTTGCTTTCACTGCTTAAGATCGAACACCTCACCCAACGTTACACTGACCGGCTTTCCGGCGGCGAAAAACAGCGAATCGCTCTCGCTCGAGCTTTGATGGCCAAACCGCGTCTTCTGTTGCTCGATGAACCTTTATCATCGCTCGATCTCGACACTCGGCTGGAGTTGCAGCAGGAACTAAAAGAAATGCAACAGTTGTGGAATATCCCGTTTATTCTTGTGACCCACGACCCCGAAGAAGCGAAAGCGATGGGAACGCAGGTGTTCTTTATTGAAAAAGGTCGACAAGTAGAACGTCCAGACTTTCTTTAATGAAATTGCCAAAGACAACGTTATATCGCAACAGCCCCCGACGCCTTCACTCAGGAAGCGTTGGGGGCTGTTTTTTTGTATGGAGCAAGCAGAAGAATGCACACAGTCAACATTCTATTCACATAGTTATCCACAGACTTATCCACATTTTCCACAGCAAGAAGTAGAGATTCTCTACAGACAGGGAAAAGTTACAAGTAATCCTGTAGCTCTTTGGGTATCGCTGCGCTCAGATACGAAACAATTTCATCAGCGGTTGACAGTTGCATTGCTTTGGCTGCAACTTCCCTTGCATATGCCATGTCCACCGACGTAATGATTTTTTTGATTTTTAACAATGCCGACGGATTCACACTGAATTCCGTCAGGCCCAGCCCCAACAACAAGAGCGTTGCTACCGGATCGGACGCCATCTCGCCGCACATCCCGGCAAATTTTCCGCCGCCCGCCTGGTTCGCTGTTTCAATAACTGTCCGAATCAATCGCAGCACACCCGGTTGAAAGGGATTGTAAAGCTTGCTGATTTTCTCATTCATCCGGTCCACAGCCAAAGTGTACTGGGTAAGATCATTACTGCCAATGCTGAAAAAAGCTGTTTCCAAAATCAACAGGTCCGCCATCACCGCCGCCGAGGGAATTTCCACCATAATACCAGCCTGTAAAGCGTCGTCAAATGGTAGCCCTTCGGTCCGCAAGGATTCCTTCGCTTCTTGCAAAATTTGATTCGCAGCCCGCACTTCTTCCAAGGAAGCAATCATCGGATACATAATGAGCGCCCGACCATGAACGCCTGCTCGCAGAATCGCCCGCAATTGAGTCATGAACAGGGCTTTTTCCTGCAAACAAATCCGGATCGCCCGATAGCCGAGAAAAGGATTTTCTTCCTTGGGAAGATTCAGATAGGCAATTTTCTTGTCCCCGCCAATATCCAGAGTGCGTATGATCACAGGTTTTCCCTGCATGCGTTTGAGAACTTTGGCGTATGCCTCGTACTGCTCATCTTCCGCCGGCGCAGCGCTTCTGTCCATGAACAAGAATTCCGTGCGATACAGTCCAATGCCGTCCGCGCCCAATTTCTCAGCTTTTGCCGCACCTTCCGGGTCCATAATATTCGCTGCAAGTTCTACAAGAACCCCGTCGCGGGTCCTGGCCGGCTTGTCGATGAGTTCATTCAATGATTCCTTGATTGATTTTCGACGAGCAATGTCTCCCTTTATTTCGGTAAGGCGTCCGGAATCGATTTGCGTCTCCACATTTCCCGTATCGCCATCCACGCTCACCAACTCTCCATCGCCGATTGCGTCCAAAATTCCCAGACATCCCAGTACCGCAGGAATCCCCATATTATTAGCCAAAATTGCTGCATGGGAAGTTTTGCCGCCAACTTCGCCGATGACTCCTTTCACTTTTGCTACATCGAGCGACGCCATTTGCGATGTAGTGATTTCCCTGCTAACCAAAATCACTTCTTCCTGTAACATTGACAGGTCTTGTTCCTGAACACCCAGTAAAATCGACGCCAACCGAACACCAATATCTTTGACGTCAGCCCCTCGCTCCCGTAGATAGGGGTCATCCAGTCCCGCCATGATATCCGCCTGCTCCGCAATGGTTTCATCCACAGCACGAACAGCCGAATAAAGCTGCGTGGATATTTTTTCCCGCACCCCATCCTCCAGCGTCGGGTCAGTCAACATCATGCTCTGTGCCTCGACAATGTCAGCCTTAGTCTCATCACCAGCCTTGCGAGCCCGTTCTATAATGGCTTCCAACTGGGCCCCAGCCTGTTCCACTGCCTGCTTGAAACGACTCAGCTCCGCATCGACCTGGGTGCGTTCAATCGACCGATTGGCCGCTGTGAGCTTTGGTAACGGTCGGATTACAAGGCTTTTTGCAACAGCGAGGCCTGGCGCCGCTCCAATTCCATGAAACAACATCCGCTCACCCTCTTTTCTTATTCCGGTAAGGTTTCGATCAATTGACACAAAGCTTCCAACGTCGGTTGTTCATCTTCCCCTTCGACAGCCACGACGATTTGCGATCCTTTGCGAATGCCGCCGCCCAACACATTTAGCATGCTCTTGGCATTGATCGTCTTGCCATTAAACAAGATCGTCACTTTCGATTTGCTCTTTGCCGCCTGAGCTACCAGCAGAGCTGCAGGACGGGCATGAAGCCCGGTAGCGTTTGTAACTGTAATTTCACGTTGAACCATAATATTTTCTCCCCCTTTATCCATGTTATCCGACAGTGAAAAAGCCTGTGTCGCCGCGTTTTATCAAGCGTCCCTCTTCAACCGTCACCGACATTCCTTCCGGCAAATTGGTAAAAATAATCGGTGAAATCAACGAAGGCACTTTGTCGCGGATAAGCTCCAGATCAACTTTGAGTAAGGGCTGGCCGACCTTGACAATATCATCCTGTCCAACCAAGCCGGTGAAGCCTTCTCCCCCCAGTTTGACAGTATCAAGCCCAATATGGATCAAAACTTCCATTCCATTATCAGCCGTAATGCCGACCGCATGGCGGGTATCAGCCATAAAACTGGTAACCGTCCCATTGACCGGAGAAGTAATCTCGCCATTAGCCGGATCAATCGCAAACCCATCTCCCATGATTTTCTGGGCGAACACGTTGTCCGGCACATGCGCCAAATCCACCAAGCGTCCTTCAATTGGCGCTAAAAACCCTTTGTACATATTTACATCCCTTCCATTCACGTCGATTACCTTCTCATCAACTGATTTTGAATCCGGCAGCGTGGGGGCTTCGGATTCGACGCCGTTGATGATGTTCTTCATCTGCGTCTTCAGTTGATCGGATTTGGGGCCGAAGACGATCTGCAAATTGTCCCCCACTACCATCGTCCCCGCCGCGCCCAACTGTTTCAAACGTTTTTGGTCTACATTCCCCACGTTTTTTACGCTAACTCGTAGTCGGGTAATACAGGCATCCAGGTCCGTGAGATTTCCCTTACCTCCAAGCGCCTTCAGGATTTCTCCGGCCAATCCACCTGACTCCGTCTGTGCGGGTCCTGCGCCTTCTTCTTCCGTTTCGCGCCCTGGAGTCTTCAAATTCCAGTGGCGAATAGTCCAGCGAAAGCCAAAATAATAGATGACGGAAAAAACCAGGCCGACTGGAATAACCAGCCACCAAGCGGAACGGTTGGGAATCACTCCGAACAAAATGAAGTCGATCACGCCGCCGGAAAACGTCATACCGATTTTAACATCCAGCAGCTGCATCGTCATAAAAGAGAGTCCGGCAAACAGGCAGTGAATGGCGAACAATATCGGCGCGACAAATAGGAAAGAAAACTCGATAGGCTCGGTGATGCCGGTCAAAAATGATGTCAATGCAGCCGACCCCATAATACCGGCTACCAATAGACGTTTTTCCGGTCGGGCTTCATGATAAATCGCCAGTGCGGCGGCCGGTAAGCCAAACATCATAAACGGGAACTTGCCGGTCATAAATGTTCCGGCTGTGAAAGGGACTCCATCCTTCAATTGTGCGAAAAAGATGCTCTGGTCGCCACGCACAACGGCGCCGGCCTTGTTCACATATTCGCCGAATTGATACCAAAAGGGATTGTAGAAAATATGGTGTAATCCGAATGGAATTAGCGACCGCTCCACAACGCCAAAAACGAAAGCGGCTACAGTCCGGTTGGCGTCAATCATGTTATGAGAAAAATAGTTCAGTGCGTTTTGCACCGGCGGCCAGACAAAAACCATCAGTACGCCAAGCAATACGGCGCCGGAAGCACTGACAATCGGCACAAACCGCTTGCCGGCAAAAAAGCTGAGATAGGTTGGAAGCACCATGTTAAAGTATCGGCGATAAACCGCAGAGGCAAATACGCCGACGATGATCCCGCCAAAAACACCGGTCTGCAAAGTTGGAATCCCCAGTACGCTCGTGTAAGCGGGATTTTTCACTGTCAGCAACTCCGGTGTGACTCCAGCCACAGCTCCCATCGTCACATTCATTACCAAAAATCCCACGATAGCGGCCAAGCCGGCCACGCCTTCACCGCCAGACATTCCGACTGCCACGCCGACTGTGAACAGCAGGGGAAGATTACTAAACAAAACGCCGCCTGCCTGCTCAATCACTTTGGCCACCGACTGGAAAACCGGGTTCCCCATTGCCGGAATCAATTGAAGCGCAGCCGGGTTTTGAAACGCATTGCCGAAAGCAAGCAGTATGCCTGCCGCCGGGAGGAGGGCCACCGGAAGCATCAATGCTTTCCCGACCTGTTGCAAAATACCAAACGATTTTTTGAACATGGCGTACCACTCCCTTCTTCTGTTAACAAGAAAACCGGCCCAACATGGATCATTCTTGATAAAATTGGCATTGGTTTTG
>DATMYT010000145.1:0-2282 GCA_035560855.1 Negativicutes bacterium
GTTCGAGTACTTGTTTCGGGCAGAATGCCACGCAGATTCCGCAGCCTTTGCAGAATTTCTCGTTGATTGTTACTGCCAAGTTCTCAGGCCTCCTATTCGTTTATATCTTCTCTTCTTTTTTGCCTATTTGTTTTGGCTGGCAATATCACTACAGCGTCCGGCTTTTAAAATGAAACTGCCGGTATCATGTCCAATAATTTCCTGAACATATTTTCCCAGCGCAATAACTTTACCGAGATCATATCCTGTCTCGATTCCCATTTCCTCCAGCATGTGCACTACATCTTCGGTCGCAATATTGCCGGAAGCGCCCGGAGCGAACGGACAGCCGCCCAACCCCGCAAAGCATGCGTCAAATCGATCCACACCGGCCAACATGCCTGCCAGAACATTGGGCAGCCCCATTCCACGGGTATTATGGAAATGCAAGACCCATTTTACATCCGGAAACCGCAGCTTGGCAGCATTAACGTAGTCAAAAACCTGTTGGGGATTTGCCATACCTGTTGTATCCGACAGTGACAATTCCTTCACGCCGATTTTGCGGAAGCAGTCGACAACCGAGAACACCTGTTCCAAAGGAACCGGCTTGCCATCGAAAGGACAGCCGAAACTGGTCGATATCGCACCGGACAGTTCCAACCCATGGCTGGCTGCATAGTCGGCACATTCGCCAAACCCTTGCACGACTTCTTCCGGCGTCCGTTTCATATTGCTCAGGGAATGCGCCCTACTGGCGGAAGCCGTCAGTTTGGCCTTTTTTATGCCCGCCGCCTCAGCACGCTCCAACCCCCGTTGATTCATGACCAGCGCCCGATATTCCACTCCATCAACCCGACGCATGCGTTTGCAAACTTCGTCCGTATCCGCCATTTGCGGAATCGCCTTGGGATGAACGAATGACCCAATCTCAATAATTTTGGCTCCGGCCTCTACCGAACGTTCAATCAGTTCAATTTTTTGCTCCACAGAAAAAGCCGTTTTCTCATTCTGCAGGCCGTCCCGCGGTCCGACCTCGCAAACAATGACTTTTTTCGGCAGGTTCATCAGATGACCCCCTCGCTTTTCAACACTTCAATTTTCGCCAAATCCAGGCCAAGTAGTTCCTGATAAACTTCCGCGTTATGAGCGCCAAGCTCAGGACCAGCCCACTTTATTTCGCCCGGAGTTTCACTGAATTTAGGCACAATGCCCGGCATTTTGATCGTTCCCATGCCGTCAAAAGGAACTTCCACGATATTTTCACGCGCCGCATAGTGAGGATCTTCAAAAATGTCAGCAATGCTATAGACCAAATTTACCGGGACGCCTGCAGCATCCACGATTTTTTTCAATTCAATATAATCCAGGGAAGCAATCCAATCACTTACGATGACGTTCATCGCCGCATCGTTCTTAACTCTGTTTTGCATAGAGCAGTACAGTGGATCGGTGAGCAGGCCGGGGCAATTCATCGCCCGCGTCAGATATTCATAAGTCCGGTCGGTACTGCAAACGAGCACGACCCACTTCCCGTCTTTCGTCTGGTAGGTTCCGCCAGGACTGGACGTTCCACTAAGTTTTGGGGTTCGTTCTTTGATAACTCCATTCTTGTGAAAATCGGCAACCGGGATTTCCATCATCCGAAAGATACTTTCATACAGACTGACGTCAATCTCCTGCGGCGCTCCGGCCAAGCAATCCCTGTGGTACAGCGCCATCATGGTCGACATGGCGGCGTACAATCCACTGATATAGTCCGCGAGGGAAAATGACGGACTGACCGGCGGCCTATCCTTATAGCCCGTAATATATGTCATGCCTGAAAACGCAGTAGCCGGAGTGCCAAACCCGGCGGTGTGTGCGTTTGGTCCCGTCTGACCATACCCGGTTACCCGCGTGATGATAATTTTGGGGTTTGCCTTCTTCATCGTCTCATAGTCCAAGCCCCACTTATCGAGAGTTCCTGTCCGGAAATTTTCTATCACTACATCGCATTTTGCAATGAGCGCCAGACACATTTCCTTGCCTTTTTCCTTACGTAGATCTAGTGTGATACAACGTTTATTCCGTCCCATGGCAGCCCATCTCATGGCTTCGCCCTTGTGATATGGGCCGAGCTTTCTAAAGGGATCTCCACCCTCCGGCTGCTCGACTTTGATCACATCTGCGCCAAAATCAGCCATAAGTCCAGCAGCAAATGGCGCCGCAATAACGGTGGAAAGATCGAGAACCCTGACTCCTGATAATAGAGACATTCGCTTCACTCCTTTTTTCACTAGGTGGAAATCAATTCCGTATAC
>DATMYT010000146.1:0-3667 GCA_035560855.1 Negativicutes bacterium
CCTCATCAATGATTCCCTGACTATTGGCGAGATGCAATCCATTTTTAATTGCAAGGCTGGAGCGGATATGAATGCCCAGATACTCGCCAGGTTGCATGTATGCTTTCACGCCTGTGGGAATCACGGCCATCTTTCCAGGACACAACCGCATATCAACGGCTGCAGAAATATCATAACCGGCGCTGCCTTGCGTACTACGAGTCGGCAACTTCAATCCACTGTCGCAATATTCCTGCGTAAATTCAAAACCTCTACCCCGCATCATCCCTGCGATTCCAAACCCGATTCCTCAATCGGCCCCAGTGCAGTCAGGCAGGTAGATTCCTTACGATAAAGCGGCTGCGCCAATTCAAACAATTGTTGCAGCGAAACCTCATCCACTTTGGCAGCCAATTTTTCCGGCGACAAATACTCACGCGAAGAAATTTCCGCCCGACCCAACCTGGACATTCGGCTGGATGAGCTTTCCAAACTAAACATCAACCCGGCTTTCAATTGCTCTTTTGCCCGCTTAATTTCGTCCGCATGCACACCATTACAGCGTATGTCATTAATAATGGAGTAGATAATGTCCATCACTTCCCGGGAATTTTCCGGAGATACGCCGGTATAAATTGTCATCAAACCGGTATCTCGAAAACTGGAGGGATAAGAGCAAACCGAATAAGCTAACCCACGCTCTTCGCGGATATTCTGAAATAAGCGGGAACTGACGCCGCCGCCTAAGATAGTATTCAAAACATGAGATGAATAATATTGGGGTGCGTCATGGGAAACACCGGGTGTACCGAGACAAATATGAATCTGTTCAATATCTTTTTCCTGGAAAAGTCGTCCGGCGGCAAAGGTCGGCGTAACATCCACCAGATGGGGAGCGTTCCCCTTCACCGCATCCCAAAAGATTCTGACCAACCCGACGAGTTGCTCGTGTGTAAGATTGCCTGCGGCAGCAATAACAATATTATCCGGCATATAGTGTCGTGTTGTGTAATCAACAATCAGTTGACGATTCATGGCACCAATTGTATCGCGGGTCCCCAATATATTTCGCCCCAAGGCGTGACCCGGCCACAAAGAATTCATATGCAGGTCGTGAATAAGTTCGTCAGGAGAATCTTCATATAAACTTATTTCTTCCAACACAACCTGACGTTCTTTTTCGACGTCCGTTTCTGCAAACTTCGAGTGCAGCAGCATATCGCTCAGGATGTCCATCCCCAGCTCTAAATGCTCAGGCAACACCTTGATATAGTAGCAGGTGCTTTCCCTGTCTGTGGCGGCATTAAGCTGTCCGCCAATGTCATCGACCATTTCGGCAATATCCCGCGCCGATCGTTTATGGGTTCCTTTAAACATCAAATGTTCAATAAAATGAGACACACCTTGTTCGTTCGGAGTTTCCGACCGGGAGCCGGTACCAACGAAGATGCCTAAACTAACTGAGCTCATATAGGGAATGGACTCCGATACAATCCGGAGTCCATTATCTAGAGTGGTCTTTTTATACAATGAAGTCGCGCCCCTCTGTTTACTCTTTGGGTTCCTCAGCAGGCGCCGCAGTCGGCTCATCCTTGAGCAGCACGTCGCGCCGTGAAAGGTTGACACGTCCCTGACGGTCAATCTCCGTAACTTTAACAGTAATTTCGTCGCCGATTTTGACTACGTCTTCCACTTTGGCCACACGAGTAAGCGCCAACTGTGAAATATGCACAAGGCCATCTTTACCGGGGAGAATTTCGACGAATGCGCCGAAGGTCATCAGGCGGGTAACCTTACCGGTGTAAATTGCGCCCACTTCGATTTCGCGTACCAACCCTTCGATGATCTTAACGGCTTTACGCCCGGCTTCCACGTCCGTGGCCATGATAAATACCTTGCCGCTGTCCTCGATGTCGATCTGAACACCGGTCTCTTCAACGATCTTTTTGATAACTTTGCCGCCCGGCCCAATGACGTCGCGAATTTTGTCCGGATTAATCTGTAGTGTGATCATTCTTGGAGCATAAGGCGACATTTCCGTACGAGGTTTGGCAATCGCCTGTGTCATTTTATCCAAAATAAACAGTCTTCCCTTGAGAGCCTGTTCCAATGCGCTGGACAGAATTTCACGGCTAATTCCGCCGATTTTCATATCCATCTGGATGGCAGTAATACCGGCGGCAGTTCCCGCCACCTTGAAGTCCATGTCTCCCAGAGCATCTTCCATCCCCTGGATATCAGTCAAAATGGAAAAGTTATCGCCATCTTTGACCAAGCCCATTGCAACCCCGGAAACAGGCGCTTTGATCGGAACGCCGGAATCCATGAGAGACAATGTGCTGCCGCAAACGCTGGCCATTGAAGAAGAACCGTTGGATTCGAGAACTTCTGATACCAGACGTAATGTATATGGAAAATCAGTTTCAGACGGCAATACTGGAACCAAAGCCCGCTCTGCCAGATGACCATGCCCGATTTCACGGCGGCCCGGTCCACGCATCGGACGAGTTTCACCAGTGCTATACGGAGGGAAATTGTAGTGATGGATATAGCGCTTGTAATCCTCGACGCCTAGTCCATCCAGTTTTTGCTTGTCGCCGATTGCTCCAAGAGTCGTGATATTGAGTACTTGAGTTTGACCACGGGTAAACAGGCCGGAACCGTGAACTCGCGGTAAAACTCCGACTTCGCAAGTGATCGGACGAATTTCATCGAGTTTGCGGCCGTCCGGACGAATCTTGTCAACGGTGATCATGCGACGCACAGTTTCTTTGAGAACCTTATAGAGAACATAAGAAACATCTTTTTTATTATCAGGATAAATTTCCGCAAAGTGCGTTGCTGCCTGAGATTTTACTTCGTCCAGTTTGGCTTCACGCGCCAGCTTATCAGAGTTTGCGACAGCTTCCTTCATGGATTCAGTTACATAAGCACGCACAGCTCCATCCAGTTCAGCAGGCGGCGCATAAGTCTTGATCTCGCGTTTTGGTTTGCCAACAGCGGCAACGATCGTTTCTTGAAAAGCAATCAGTTCTTTAACGACATCATGACCAAATAGAATCGCTTCCTGAATCACGAGCTCAGAAAGTTCGTTGGCACCGGCTTCCACCATAAGGACTGCATCACGCGTTCCTGCAACAATGAGGTCAAGTTGGCTCTCCTCCATCTGCGTGACGGTAGGATTGACAACATACTCATTATTGATATAGCCGATACGCACACCGGCGATTGGACCATTGAACGGAATATCGGAAACTGATAACGCACATGATGCGCCTACCATAGCGATAACGTCAGGAGTGTTGTCCTGGTCAACCGAAACAACCGTCGCCACGATGTGCACATCATTACGAAAACCGTCCGCAAACAAGGGACGAATCGGTCGATCAATCATACGGGCGCTCAATATCGCTGTTTCTGTCGGACGTCCTTCCCGTTTGATAAATCCACCGGGTATTTTACCGACTGAGTACATTCTTTCTTCATAATCCACCGTCAAAGGAAAGAAATCTATCCCTTCCCGTGGCGCCGCTGAAGTAGTTGCAGCGACTATTACTGCAGTTTCACCATAACGGATCAATACCGATCCATTGGCCTGTTTGGCGTACTTGCCGGTTTCAACGACCAGCTGTCGTCCTCCGAGCTCAAATTGAAAAGTCTGCATTCACCTTTTCCTCCTCATATTTCC
>DATMYT010000147.1:0-11408 GCA_035560855.1 Negativicutes bacterium
TGAATACTTAGAATGGGGCACTCATGACAAAAACAAGGCGACACGATACCAAGAACCTGTATTTTTCCAAACGAATAACCGAAGCAATGGGCGGGATATTTGACCATCCTCTTACCATAGTCGAAGCCCCGATGGGTTACGGCAAAACCACCGCCATACGGGAATTCTTACGCAACAGCCAATCCCAGGTGCTGTGGCAGCCGGTGTATGATTCAGAGCCGAGTAGCTTTTGGCAGGACTTTGGCCGCTTGTTTGCGGCAATCGATGAAGACTGCACACACAGCCTGTTGGAACTAGGCTTTCCCCACGACGGCGTCTTGTTGCAGGAAGCGATGCGAATTCTTGCTGATGTCACATTTTCGGATGCAACCTTTCTGGTCATTGACGACTATCATTTGATTGTCAGTCGCGAAATAAACAGTCTTGTCGAACGCGTTGCCATGAACGGCATACCGGGGCTGCATATCGTTTTGATTACCCGTTACATCGGGCAGCTCAACGTCGAAGAATTGGCGCTCAAGGGATATTTGCACCTAATTGCCAAAGAAACCTTGGAACTGACCCCGCAGGAAATCGCCGAATATTACAGGGTATGCGGCATCAGCCTCGACGAAGAAGAAATTCAGCGTCTGCATGCCCTGACTGAGGGATGGATCAGCGCCCTGTATCTCTTCATGTTGGAACTGCGGTCCCACGGCAGTTATACTCCTGAAGCCAACATTTATAAATTGATCGAAAAAACGGTATACGATCCGTTTGCCGCCGAAACGAAAGAATTTCTGCTCACAATGTCCCTGTTTGATAGCTTTACCCATGAGCAAGCCGCCTACATGTGGGGCAACGAAAATGTTGACGAACTGCTCGCTGAAGTCACGGGCCAAAATGCTTTCATAAACTATGACTATCAAAACAAAACCTATTTCGTCCACAATATTTTGACCGGATTTTTGCGGGAAAGGTTGGCGAGTCAAGCCCCCGACTATCGCCGGACCCTCTGGCGAAAAGCAGCCGGTTGGCTCGAAAAGAACGGCGAATATTTCACCGCCATGCGCTATTATTACGAATGCGGCGATTTTGATTCGCTGCTGCTGGTGCTGGAAGAAGATCGCTCTCACGACTTCACCGCCGCGAAAAAAGAAACCATCAAAAAATATATGGCCGAGTGCCCGCAGGAGGCCAAAAGCAGACATCATTACGCCGTGCTCAAATACATGGTGCACTTGTTTGTCCATCACGAAACGGCGCTGTTTGGCAAAACTTGCGGTGAATTCATCAGTCAAATTAAAGCTGACGCGAATCTGACAATTGAACAACACAACCGGCTGCTGGGAGAATTT
This sequence comes from Negativicutes bacterium, assembly GCA_035560855.1. GTDB lineage: Bacteria > Bacillota > Negativicutes > UBA1444 > UBA1444 > UBA1444. The sequence continues at coordinate 1,338 of DATMYT010000147.1, forward strand.
GAACTTATTTTAGGGTTCACCGCTTACAATGACATCCCCAAAATGGAGGCGCATTTTGCAAATTCCTGGGCGCTTCTGGGCCAGGCGACTGCCGTCTATGACCCTAAACTCAATTGGACCTTCGGCTCCCCCTCCGTTCTTTATCTGTACTATCGGGAAAGCGGTCGGATGGACGAACACGTACGCGACCTGATAAAGTATATGCCGGATTATAACCGACTGACCGGCGGGCACGGCAGCGGCGGCGAACATATCATGGAAGGCGAATGGCTGTTTAACCAGGGTGACTTTACCGGAGCCGAAATTGCCGCCTACAAAGCGCTGTATAAGGCGCAAGCAGCAAACCAGCCCAATATAGTCTTCTGCGGCGAGTATCTTCTGATACGCATTGCTTTTCTGCAAGGCGACGGCGACCGGGTGTTTGAACTTCTGCAGAAAATGCGCGAAGAAATGATGGATAAAAAAGACTACCAGCTCATTCATCTGGTGGAAATCTGCGAAGGAAACGTTTACGCCGCGCTCAAACAAAAAAACAAAATACCAGCCAGCCTGATGGACGCGGACCCGAAAAACCTCCGGCTGGGTTTCCCCGGATTTGGCGCCTTTAATATCTTCTACGGACGGGCGCTGCTTGTCAGCGGAGAATATCTGAAGCTTATTGGCAGTGCGGAATACTTCTTCGGCATCGCCGCAGTATTCTCCAACCTGTTGGGGAAAATCTACACCCATATCTATCTGGCCGCGGCCCATCATGTGCTGTTCAGGGAGACCGAGGCGTTGGACCAGCTGCAGCGTGCACTGGACATTGCTTTGCCGGACACACTCTATATGCCCTTTGCGGAAAACGGCGACTATATAAAGCCGTTGCTGGAGAAGCTTTACAACGAAGGCTATTGTTGCGAGGACCTTGCCACGATACTGGAACTTTGCGTCGTTTACGAGAAAGCGGCGGAACAAATCGTCCGGGAACATTGCTCCGAGGAAAAACCGAAACTGACCGAACGGGAACTGGAAATTGCCCAGCTGGCGGCGGAAGGAATAACCAACAAAGAAATCGGTGCGCAGCTGTATATTTCGGAAAACACGGTTAAAATGGCGCTTAAAAGCGTTTTTGAAAAGTTGGGAGTTAGCTCACGGGCGTTGCTTAGGCAGAACTTACTTCAGCTAAAGTAGTAAAAAGGGATAAAAGACTACCCGGTGGGTAGTATGAATCGGAAAAAATCTTCTGTACAATTTTGTATAGGAGATTTTTTGATTTAATGCGGCGTTTTCTCTTGCGGTCTCGCCGCCGAAAGGACAGGGAATGCAGTGACAACCAAAAATATCATTGCGGTGATGTTGGGTGTGATTCTTCTGATTGGCAGTCTGGTGGGATATGGAATCTATGTGAACGTATCCGGCAACGCTCACGCGGATAAACTGGCAGCAGCCCAGTATTCCCGAGTTAATGGCGCCAAGGTCGCGTATAGGGAGATTGCTCCTGTACTGGAAGTGCCTACGCTGTATCTTCAATCTTCCTGGATGCTGGATGTTCATGTGAAATTGGACGGGACCATTACCCGTCTTTATGTGAATCCCGGCGATCAGGTAAAGGCCGGGCAACTTCTCGGTGAAATTGTCAATGACGAACTGCCTTCCCAGGTTTTGCAGGCCGAAGGAAAAATAAATGAAGCCCGTGCCAACTTTGTGAAATATACCAACACACTGAATCGGTTCAAGGCTCTGGTGGACAACGGCGGAGTGTCGAAGCTGCAGTTGGATGAAGCTATAGCCAATCAGGCCGCAGGGGAAGCCGTGGTCATGTCGGCTGAGGCTGCCAGGGACCAACTGGCGTCAAGGTTGTCAGGACAGAAAATTATTGCGCCCCGGGACGGAGATATACTCAAGGTCTATTCCAAGGTCGGGGCATTTATTCGTACCGGTGAAGCCATGGTAATGATTGGCGACTTCTCCTCATTGCAGGCCAGAGAGAATATGCGGCATGAAATCCTGGAAAAATTGCTGCCGCTCGATTCCCGGTTCAAGCTGGTGTTGTCGGAAAATCAAACGGTTAGTAAGGCGTACGCCGCCAATTATCGCCAGGAAAAATTTTCCGCCGAGCAGAGTTTTGATATTCGCCTGGATCAAGTCAATCCGCCGATGGACGTTTCCGCCCGGTACCGTTCGGTCGTCTGGCAAGTGGAAAATCCCGGCGGGGTGTTGGAACCTGGAACTTATTACAGGGCGAAAATTTACGGCACAACGGCTCGACGGGTCTTGGCTATACCGATCAAAGCAGTGAGTGGGATAACGGATCAACGGGTGTTTCTGGTATCGCCGGATAATCGTCTGATGGAAGGACGGGTCCGGACCGGTGTGCGTGACGATGAATACATTGAGATTTTGGACGGACTCAAGGAAGGCGATGTGGTCGTTTTGACAGGACGGGAAGGCCTGGTTCCCGGTTCTAGCGTCCAGGTCATCCTTGAAGCGTCACCGGAAAAGCAATAACAGAAAATGCGACGCAAGGAGATGCTGTATGGCTGAGCCAATAAAACGTGAGTTGTTCCAAAAAAAGGCGCTGGACCGGCTGCGATCTCCGGATGAATTGGACAAATTGTTTGCCGTCACGACTCCGGTGGGCTGGATTGCCTTACTGACGGTGCTGATCCTTATCGCATCCGCGCTGGTATGGTCCGTTTTTGGTGTAATGGCGGACAAAGTCAGCGGTACGGGGCTGATTGTGGATTCTGCCGGAATGGTCAATATTTCACCGGCTACCGGTGGACGAGTGGCGGAGTTGCGGCAGGAAGTGGGAGACTTGGTTCAAAAAGGACAAGTAGTGGCGGTAGTGGAACAATATTCTACCGAGCAGGACATTGCCCGCTTAAAGGCGGAGTTGAACAACACGACGTCTCAGGTGGAAATGTCGTCAAAAGTTGCCCAGCTTAACGCCCTGACGGATAAACTTCAGCGTGACGGACAGGTAATCAGCCCCTATACCGGGGTTGTGGCGGAAAAGAAGGTTAATGTCGGAGACATTGTGACAACGGGGACGCCCCTCGCCAGCCTGCGGTTGTCGCCGGAGCGCGGAGAAATCAAAGTTTTGCTATATGTCCCGATTTTGGACGGAAAAAAGATACGCCCCGGTATGACGGTGCAAATTTCTACCGGTACGGTCAGCTCAACCGCTTACGGTTATTTAATCGGCAAAGTGAGCAGTGTGTCGGCTTATCCCGTTTCCGCCGAAGGAATCAACAGCTGGATTGGCAGCAAGGAAACCACGAACTGGATACTGCAGCGTAACGGCGGGGCTGCAATGGAAGTTCATGTGGCCCTGATCAAGGACCCTGACACAGCAACCGGGTTTTTGTGGTCTTCTATCTCGGGTGCGCCTGATAAGATTAGTGCCGGAACCGCCTGTACGGGTAGTATTGTTGTGAAGCGGCAGGCCCCTCTGGCCAAAGTATTTCAGAACTTGAACCAATGGCTGCGGAGTGATTGAAGATGACAAAAGGGCAGAAACGCATCGAAACCCCGGTTGTCTTGCAGATGGAAGCTACAGAGTGCGGCGCGGCGGCTTTAGGCTCGGTATTATCCTATTACGGACTCTTTCTTCCGCTGGAAACTCTGCGTATGGAGTGCGGCATTTCTCGTGATGGCAGCAGGGCAAGCAACATCATTAAAGCGGCGCGCAATCTGGGCATGCAGGCAGGTGGATTTCGCTATTCGCTTGAATCCCTTAGAGAAATAGTTCTGCCGGTTATCATCCATTGGAATTTCAACCACTTTCTCGTACTCGAAGGGTTTCGAGGCGAGCAGGTTTACTTGAATGATCCTGCTGTCGGTCATCGGAAAGTAAGCCGGGAAGAGTTTGATGTTTCGTACACGGGAATTGCCTTGGTCATGACTCCCGGCCCGCATTTCCGCAAGGGCGGCGCTTCAGTGAACACGGCGGCGGCTGTTTTTGAAAGACTCAAGGACCATAAGAAATCCATGGTGTTCGTATTGGTGGCTGGGCTAGGTTTGGTTGCGCCCGGATTGGCGGTTCCCGTCATGAATCAGGTGTTCTTTGACGACATTCTGACTCGCCAACATGAAGATTGGATATTCAATCTGTTGCTTGCCATGGGAGTAGCGGCGATTCTGCAAGCGGCGTTAACTTATCTAAGGGCCTGGTGCCTCACCCGGTGGCAGGGAAGTTTGACGGTCGGCGGCTCCAGCAAGTTCATGTGGCATGTCCTGCACCTACCGATTGAGTTTTTCCAGCAACGATACGCGGGTGAAGTGGCTTCACGAGCGCAGTTCACCGAATCCGTGGCTTCAACGTTGACGGGGCAGGCTGCTACTGCCGTACTGGATGTGGCGGTGGCGATGTTCTATCTGGGTTTGCTTTTTCAGTACAGTGTTTCACTGACCCTGATTGGATGTTCTTTCAGCCTGATCAATGTGCTGATCTTGCAAAGCATGGTGCGGTGGATGAAGGAGCAGCAGATGAAACTCATGCAGGATGCGGGAAAACTCTACGGCGTTTCTGTTGCCGGTATCCAGACCATTGAGACGTTAAAGGCAAATGGCAATGAAAGTGATTTTTTTACAAAATGGGCAGGCTATCAGAGCAAAATATTGGTTGCTACACAAAAAGTCGAATTGACACAGCAGTTATTTTTGCTTGCACCGGTATTGCTTGGCGGACTCAATACGGCGATGATCATGGCGGTAGGCGGCTTCAAAATCATGGACGGCTTGATGACCGTCGGTATTTTCATTGCCTTTCAAACATTGATGGGCAAATTTCAGGAACCCGTGAACAAACTTCTTTCCTTGGTACAGAGCCTGCAGACCACTGAAACACAGATCCACCGACTGGACGACGTGCTCCGCTATCCCCGTGACCGCGGTCTTGAATCAAAGGAACTGTCGGCGGCAATGGGCATGGAAAAATTGGCAGGCAGGGTGGAATTGCGGAATATTACGTTTGGCTACAGTCGGTTAGAACCGCCTTTGTTGGAGAAATTTAGCCTGACCATTGAACCGGGACGACGAGTTGCGCTGGTGGGAGGGTCAGGCAGCGGCAAATCCACGGTAGCCAAACTGTTGACGGGCCTGTATCAGTCGTGGGAAGGCGAGATCTTGTTTGATGGGGTTCCTCGGAAGCAAATCTCAAGGGAGGTACTGGTTCATTCAATGGCTGGGGTCGATCAGGATATTTTCCTTTTCAGCGGTACAGTTGCAGAAAATATTTCCTTGTTTGATCCCACCGTGCCGCGTTTCGATATTGTCAGGGCTGCCAGAGATGCCGAAATTCACGGCGACGTTGCGATCTTGCAGGGGGGCTATGATGCCGCTGTTGAGGAGGGGGGGCGGAATTTCAGCGGCGGTCAGAGGCAGCGGCTGGAAATCGCCAGAGCGCTGGCCTGCAATCCTTCCATACTGGTGTTGGATGAAGCAACTAGCGCGCTTGATCCGTTGACTGAACGACGGGTAGCGGATAATATCACAAGGCGGGGATGTTCATGCCTGGTTATTGCACACCGACTCAGCACCATCCGGGACTGCGACGAGATCATTGTCCTGCAGCAGGGAAAAGTGATGCAGCGTGGCACTCATGATAACCTGATGGAGGAAGAGGGGCCTTATCGGCAACTTTTGGACCCCGGCATGGCGAGCCCCCACTCACCGATGGAGGGGAGTGAAGCATGAGTTCCGCAGATAATAAAGACACCACTCAGCTTATTTCATTGGAACCGGGCCGGCCCTTTTGGCTGGAAGACTCTGACACCTTCTGGCAGGTCTGGGAGGGGGCGGTTGATGTATATGCCGTGTCCGGTCCGGCTGTCCAGCGATTTCAGCAGGTCTTTTTGTTCAATGCGGTCCAGGGACAACCCCTGTTTGCTTTACCCCAAAGCATCGATGGCAAGGGCATTCGGCTCATGGCCATGAGTTCGGGCGGCGCCGAACTGAAGACCATGTCCCGGCAAGGCCTGCTCCAAAGTGCGGCCCGTAGCGGTCGGCATATCTTTGAAGTCATCTGGTTCATGGTTGAAGAGTGGCTGGAGATACTACTGTCCAGTCCAAATCTGATTGCTCCGCCGCGGTTGTTTCTCTTGTTGGCAAGTAGCGAGACACTGCCACTCGCCTCCGGGCAATCCGTCCGGACCGCCAGGGAAGTGCTCTGGGTCCGGCGGGTAAGCGGCGAAATCCGATACGGACGCTTGCCGGATTATTCTATTCCATCCGGCGTGGATGTCCCGGTTATCCGTCAAGGCTGGGTTACGGCCACTTCAGACGCGGTGCTGACAGGACTGCCGACGGATGAAATTCTGCCTCCAACTGACAACCCGGATACCGGACGTTTCTGGGGACCGCTGGATGATTGCCATCGACTCTTTGCCGCAATTATCGAACAATATTTTACCGACGAAAGACAGCGCGACCACCAGCGATTGCTGGACCGAAAAAATCAGCGGGAAAAACTGCAGCAGGCAGCCTTTGCGCATTTGTTACGAAATGATTTGCCGGAGATTGAACCGCTGATTTTGGCGGATTCGACCTGTCCACCAATACTGACGGCATTACGCGCCATCGCCCGGCAGCTAGGAATTTCGGCAGAGTTGGTGCGTTTGCCGAAAGGGGGCGGCGCCCGGCTTCAGGATCCGGCGCTAATGGGCCAAATCGCTCACTTGGCCGGTATGCAAGCCCGCAAGGTTTGCCTGGAGGCCGGTTGGCAGACACAGGACAACGGCCCCCTGCTGGGATATCTTGGCCCGCAGGGAGAACCGGTAGCATTATTGCCGCAGTCGCCTGACCGGTATCATCTTTTTCAGCCGGAAACGCTTCGGAATAGGGAAGTGACGAGTCAAGACCTTGACTTGCTACATACGGACGCGTATATGTTCTATGTCGGATTGACGGCAAAAACCTCTACGCTGACTGACTGGCTCAAATTTTCCCTGAAGAACTCCTGGCCCGGCGATTATGGGGTTGTGCTGATGACTAGTCTGATTGCCGGCGGTATAACCATGGTGACACCGTTTGTTACGAATACCATTTTTAGCGATTTGATACCGATTGGCGATCGGCAGGGACATGTAATGGTAATTCAAGTCATGATGGTGGCGGCGCTGTCTAGTGTCGGCGTAGCCCTCACCCGTGGCGTGGCCGTGTTGCGCATCAAGAATCGGTCGCATCTGTCGGCCGAGGCGGCTCTTTGGCTTCGTCTGCTATCCTTGCCGTCCGCATTTTTCCGCCAATATGAATCCGGGGATCTGGCTTTGCGCCTCAACAGCATCGCGCAGGTATCTTCAGTCCTCTCGAATTCGGTGGTTTCAACCATTTTTAATTGTCTGCTTTCTTTCTTCAGCTTGGGGATGATGTTTTATTATAGCTGGAAGTTAGGGGCAATAGCCTTGGTGATCCTAGTGACTTTTCTGCTTTCACAGATTCTGGTGTCCTGGAAAATGCTGCACAATAAGCGTTCCATGATAATTGCTTCCGGTCGGGTAGCCGGCCAGGTGCTGCAAATACTGAACGGAATTGGAAAATTTCGCATGCAGGGTGCTGAAACGCAAGCGTTTTTCTTGTGGGCAAAAGAGTTCGGCGAAGAATGGAAATGGAATCGCGCCGTCCGTTGGAACGCCAATTTATTGGAAGTGCTAAACGGTATTCAGCCCATCCTGCTTTCGATGCTGTTGTTTTGGTTGACGATGCATTGGATGGGCATCGGCGATACGACAAACTCCCCGTTCATTACCCAGGCGGATTATTTGAGTTTCACCGCTGCTTTGACCGGTTTCAGCGGCGCGGTCCTCGGCATGGCGCCGATAATGTCACAGTTGCTTGATATCGTGCCCATACTGGAACGTCTGCGGCCGGTGTTGACTGCAGAGCCCGAAGTCAGTGACGAAAAACTTGAGGCTGGCGAATTGACCGGACAAATCGAAGTCAATAATCTTTCATTCCGCTATTCGCCGGAAAAGCCCCAGGTATTGCAAAATCTTTCGCTGAAAATTCGCCCGGGGCAATTTGTGGCGATTGTCGGTAGTTCCGGCAGCGGGAAATCGACATTGCTCCGTCTTTTGCTCGGATTCGAGAAACCGGAGAACGGGGCGGTTTATTTTGACGGACAAGATCTGGCGGAACTCAGCGTAACATCCGTTCGCTCCCAGATGGGAGTTGTGCTTCAACAGGGTCAGTTGATGGCTGGCGACATTTTTAACAACATTATCGGTTCGCTGCCGCTGACCATTGATGATGCCTGGCTGGCAGCGGAAATGGTCGGATTGGCCGAAGATATTCGGGCCATGCCGATGGGGATGCACACCATGGTTAGCGAAGGAGCAGCCAATATTTCAGGCGGTCAACGGCAACGAATCCTCATCGCTAGGTCCATAGTGAACCGGCCGCGGATTATCATGTTTGATGAAGCCACCAGCGCTTTGGACAACCGGACTCAGGCTATCGTGACCGAAAGTCTGGATAAGCTGAAAGCTACCCGGATTGTTGTGGCCCACCGCTTGAGCACCATTTGTAATGCAGAACGCATCTTCGTGATGGACCAGGGGAAAATTGTCGAGGAGGGGAATTATCAGGAGTTGATGGACCAAAACGGCATTTTTGCCGCCATGGCCCGGCGACAATTAATGTAACGCGATAGGAGATGAGACGAATGCATGAATGCCAAACCCCAGATTTTTCAGTAACTCGGTGAGAATCGACATAGGGCATTCGGCTATATAGATGAAATTCAATTTCAAAAGGTTTTCAACAGACTTCCGAGAATATATATATATCGATAGCAGCTTTCTTCAAAAACGTGACGGGAACACTTGTGTATAGAATGAGGCGCTCATGACAAAAGTTAGGCAGCAGACCACAAAAAACCTGTATTTTTCCACGCGAATCACCGAAGCAATGTCCGGAATCTTCGACCATCCACTTACCATCGTCGAAGCCCCAATGGGTTACGGTAAAACCACCGCCATCAAGGAATTCCTCAGTAACAGCCCGGTGCTGTGGCAGACAGTGCACGATGCGGCGCCGAGCGGTTTTTGGCAGGAATTTGGCCGCCTGTTCACGATAATCGACGATAACTCCGCGCAAAGCCTGCTGGAACTTGGGGTTCCCCGTGACAGCGTTTTGCTGCAGGAAGCGGTGCGGATTATCGCCGATGTTGCATTTTCTGATCCAACCTTTCTGGTCATTGACGACTATCACTTGCTCGAAAGCCCTGAAATCGACCGATTGGTCGAACGGATGGCCATGTACGGCATACCCGGTCTTCATATCGTTCTGATTACACGTTACAGCGGGCGGCTAAACGTCGAAGAATTGGCTCTAAAGGGCTATTTGCACATTATCGCCAAAGAAACATTGGAACTGACGCCACCGGAAATCGTCGAATATTACAAGGCCTGCGGCATCAGTCTCGAAGCAGAGGAAACAGAACGATTGCACGCGCTGACCGAAGGCTGGATTAGCGCCCTGTATCTTTTCATGGTGGAACTGCATTCCCACGGCAGCTACACCCCGGAAAACAATATCTATAAATTGATCAAAAAAACAGTATATGGACCGCTTGCCGCCGAAACGAAAGAATTTCTCCTTACTTTGTCCATATTCGATAGCTTTACCCAGGAACAAGCCTCCTACATGTGGGGTAAAGAAAATACCGACGAACTGCTTGCCGAAGTCATGAGCAACAATGCTTTCGTAAACTATGACAGCCGGAGCAAAACCTATTTCGCCCACAACATCCTGACTGGTTTTTTACGGGAGTTGTTAGCTGCCCAAGATCCCGGCTATCGTCAGGCCCTCTGGCGAAAAGCGGCCGACTGGTGCCTGCAAGCCGGTGATTATCTTGCAGCCCTGTATTATTTTTATGAGTGCCGGGATTTTGACAATATCTTGCTTACTCTGGAAAAAAATCGGTCTGCTTCCTTTGTTGGCGGCAATACAAAACTGATTATCAAATATCTGGAGGAATGTCCGGAGACGGTCAAGGAGAAGCATCCTTTCGCTTTACTTATCTATGCCTTCTATTTATTCATTTATAATGAAGCTGAATTGTTTGGCAAAACGTGCAGAGACTGT
>DATMYT010000148.1:0-3280 GCA_035560855.1 Negativicutes bacterium
TTCGTATGCATGGTGGCGAGATGGATTCGCCGGGATGGGCGCCTCGGAGATTTCTTATGGCATTGCCATGCCGGAGTTTGACGGCATTATCCATTCTGTGCCTATGTCAACTCGTGAAGAGATGGCTGATGGAACGCATGAAAAGTCGCCGATGCCCGAACGCATTGATATGCTGATACGTAAAGCGGGCAAGTGGGCCCGCCTCCGCCATAAACCGAATCGGGACAAAAAGGTGGGTATCGTATTCCACAATTACCCGCCGACGAACTCCAATATCGGCAGCGCCTCCTGCCTGGATTCTCCAGAGAGCATTCGGCTGTTGCTGGCGGAAATGATGCAACAGGGATATACGGTGGATCACTTGCCGGAAAACAGTCAGGTTTTTATCGAAGAGCTGATTGCACATGCGACGAATGACCGGCGCTTTATCACGGAAAAACAAATCAAGGAAGCGGATGGAAAACTGGCCAAGAAACAGTATGGAGAGTTTTTCGCCGGATTACCGGACGTAACCCAGGCACAACTTGCGCGGGACTGGGGCGAAGCGCCAGGGCAGGTTTTTAACTATGATGATGCCCTGTTGGTTCCCGGGATGTTAAACGGGAATGTTTTTATCACGGTACAGCCGCCGCGAGGGTTTGGCGAAGACCCGGGGAAAATTTATCATTCGCCGGATTGCGCGCCGACACATCACTATATTGGTTTTTATTACTGGCTGCGCGACGTATGGCAAGCCGATGTTTTGATTCATGTGGGAACGCATGGATCGCTGGAGTGGTTGCCGGGCAAAGGGGTAGCGATGTCGAACGGCTGTTATCCTGAAGTTGCCATGGGTGATATGCCCAATATTTATCCCTACTGGATCACTTGCGTTGGCGAGGGAATCCAAGCCAAGCGGCGTAGCGCGGCTTGCCTGATCAGCTACTTGTCGTCGCCGATGAGCGTTTCGGGCACGTATGAGGAACTGGCCGAGCTGGAGAAACTGTTGGAAGAGTACTGCCATTTCAAACAGGATGAAGCCAATACACCGATGGATCAAATCGAAGAAATGATCCGCGCCAAAGCCAAAGAGGCGAATATGGATGAAGATGTTCCCGAACCCGACAGCTTCGCCGAATATGTCGGCAACCTTCATGTCTATATTACCGATATCAAAAACATGCAGATGAAAATTGGGTTGCACACCTTGGGATGCCCGCCGGAGGGTGAACATCTGACGGAATATTTGCTGGCCTTGACCAAGGTGAATAACGGCGATGTACCGTCACTCACACAAACGATTGCCGGGATGTTCGGCTTTGATTATTACGAACTATTGGAGCACAGCGGTAATTTGTTGCCGGACGGCAGTAAGACTTACGGAATGCTAATTGACGAAATCCGTGAAAAGTGTACCGAAGTTATTACCCTGTTAACAAAAAGCAATTTTGATGTGACCCAGGCTGAGAATGTACTTTCCCTGCCATGGACGAACCGGATCGGCGGAGTATTACGAGATCAATTCCTGCAGGTATCCCGTTATATTTGCACGCAAATTGCGCCCAGTCTACTCAAAACAACGCAGGAAATGACGAACCTTGTGGCGGCCATGTCAGGCGCCTACGTCGAACCGGGACCTTCGGGAGCCCCGACCAGCGGCGGCGCCGACCTGTTACCAACGGGGCGTAATTTTTACAGCATCGATCCCCAATGTCTGCCGACGCCGGTTGCCTGGGAGATCGGCAAGCAAATGGCGAATGATGTCATCACTCGTTTTATCGCGGAAGAAGGCCACTATCCGGAAAGTGTCGGCATTATTCTCTGGGCGACCAGCAACCTGCGCAACCATGGGCAGTGCGTAGCGGAGTTCCTGTATTTGATGGGCTTGCAGCCGGTCTGGCAAAAAGGAAGCCTGCGGGTTGTCGATATCGAAGTCATCCCCTTGTCCGAGTTGAAGCGTCCACGAGTCGATGTTACCGGTCGAATCAGCGGCTTATTCCGGGACAGCATGCCCTGCTCTGTGACATGGATGGATAAAGCCGTCAACATGGTGGCGATGATGGACGAAAGTCTGGAACAAAACTATATTCGCAAACATGTCCTTGAGGAATCGCAGGAACTCGAAGCAGAGGGTCTGACGCCAACTGATGCCTGGAGGCAGGCTTCCTACCGACTTTTCGGCGATCCGCCGGGAGCTCATGGCGCTGGAGTGGGAGCTTTGCTTGAAGCAAAGAACTGGGAGAATATCGATGATATTGCCAAAGTCTATGTGCGTTGGGGCGGACACGCTTATGGGGCGGGTTCGGCAGGAACCTACATGCCTGAACGCTTCAGCAAGCGGATGGGAAGTCTCGACATCACGCTGCAAAACGTCGATCACAGGGAGTCGTCGATGTTGAGCGGTGATGATTACAACTCCTACCGGGGCGGGATGGTGGCGGCAGTGCGCAGCATCAAGGGCGAAATGCCGCGCAATTATGTCAGTGACAGTTCCGATCGCAGTAAAGTAATGATCCGTAGCTTGGATGAAGAATTAAAACGCTGGTTCCGGGGCGAAGCTGTCAATCCCAAATACATTGAAGGTATGAAAAAACACGGTTATAAAGGCGCGGGCGATATGGCTACCTATGTGGCGGTCAGCTATCAATGGGATGCGACCAGCGATACCATGGAAGACTGGATGTATGAAAAATTCGCCGAAAAATATGCCTTTGATCCCGCTACGCAGGAATGGATGCGGGAAGTAAACCCATGGGCACTGCACCGGATTGCCGAAACCTTACTGGAGGCTGAGCAACGGGGACTGTGGAATGCGAAGCCGGAAACAAAGGAAGATCTGCAAAAACTATACTTGAAAATCGAAGGGGAATTGGAAGGTCGCAGTGATGACTAAACATAGAATGTTGATCATACTCTGTATGGCGATTGCGCTGGTAGGCGCGGTTGGCTGCAGTGCACCTGCGGCGGGGACGGTTCAAAATACTCCGGCTTCCTATACGGTAACGGATTCCAAAGGACATGTCTTAAAATTGGCTCAGAAACCGAAACGCATTGTGTCTCTTACGCTGGGGACAGACGAGATTTTGCTTGACATGATTCCAGCGGATCGAATCGTAGCAGTGACGAAATATGCCCACGATCCGGGAATATCCAATGTGGTGGAAAAAGCCGGGAAGGTCTCGGGCAGAATTGACGAAGTAAATGTGGAGACGATCCTGAGTTTGCATCCGGATTTAGTCATTGCGGCTGACGTAATGTATCAGGATGTGTACCGTACGTTATGGGACATGGGGGTCTCAAT
>DATMYT010000149.1:0-3175 GCA_035560855.1 Negativicutes bacterium
ATGGGTGTATTATCAAAAAAAGCCTGTGCTCCCGCCTTCCAAACAGAGCTTACATGCGCATTTTTTTTATCAGAATGAATAATGAACTGTCTTTTTATTCCGCCAAGAGCATCTTCACAATGATGTCCTACAAACATAGCAGCATCTTCCTTGTTAGGCGAAGCAACAAACGAAGCAAAAACGCGCTCCGCAAGAAATGGGTCTACCCATATCTGATCAGCGACATGGTTGAATTCCGAATAAAAATCCATAGCAAAACGGATTGCGCCTTGGTGAATTTCCTCGATCAAAGAACGCCTATTTCCCAAATTCTCCTCATGGCGAAACACCGGAACAATAGCGTCATCCTTGCGCTCGAGTCGTATCAAGCTCGATTCTATATGACATGTAAGGTATTCGATGAACTGCCGGTTTTTAACGACTGCACTCGGGTGGTTTGCTGAAATCATATCACCCGCATAAGCCCAGATGCGATGCCCTTTTGACTTCCATAACTCACCGCCCTGTAAAGTAGCGTAATAATAACCGTGCAATTGCTTACCGAGCAAATCTCCGATGGCTCCCTGTATGTTGGCCCGCCACCCAAGATCGACAACGGCAGGTAAAACCTCTCCATCAAATCCTGATCGGTGCAGATACTCTTTATAGACACTTCGCTCGGTTTCTGCTTGCTCAAGTATCCTGTCGCTCAGGGCTGCACACAGCGAGGAAAACTTGACCCTTCCGGAAGGATCAGATTCAAGTTTCTCTGTAGAAGAGGTATAACCACTGGCCTGCCAAACGCCAATTTCAATTTCGGAAGAAGCAACGCCAAAACGGCTATTGAGCAACTCTCCGACCATTACTCCAGAACGAAATGGCTGTCCAGCCAGAGCCAACAGGTCGCCTTTTGTCTGCAAACCCGCAACCCGTGTAGCTCGGCGTGATGCATAAAGATATTGCGAAGGAACAGCATCACTGTCTGAGACATGCAGAACATCATAAACCTGCTTGAATATCCATCCCTCGCGGGAAAGAAAGTAAAGACGAGAAATACCATCACGTTTTGCCTGCCGTCCGAGCCAGAGCATAAATCCAGTCAACATCGGCCCCAAAGCTGCATAGCCGAGGTTATAGGGGCTACCCTGAAAATGTGAACTTTTTTCAAATGCACCTCCCGGTGCATCGAAAAGAACATGCGCCGTCAAGCCAGCTATCGCACTACGTGCACGTTCTCCTATACCGGACTTTGGTGAATAGATTTTTTTGAAGTGTTCATTGCCCCTCATCCGGTCAACAGAGCGAACAATACGAAACGTTTTTATACCCCGAGCCTGAGCTTGTTCAATATCAGCAATCCGGTTATCTCCAACATGCAAAACGGCGCTGCCGGCTAGTCCAAGTTCTGTAAGAACGTGATCGAACAGCCCACCCTCCTTTTTTCTGACACCGTAATTACGCGACAGGAATATCTTGCGGTAACCCTTATAGCCTGCTTTGTCAAGCATTGTGATAATAACATCTTCCGGCAAGTACATGTCTGTAACCAAATAAACCGGCTTGCCTGTGCTGAATGCGATCTGCCAGAATTTTTTCCCGAACTGACGAGCTTGAACCAATCTGGTTTCAAGTTCGATTTCTGCCTGCATCAAACAAGAGGTCAATTCTTCGTTCAGACCATAAAAAGCCTGTACAGCTTTATAAATCTCCTCAATCGTAATCTCCCCCTTCAGAATATTTTTCCTGGTTTCGATTTCTGCGTTAAGCCTTATAACAGCAAAATCCTCGCTGATTCCATCCGTAATTTTCAGGGCTTGATTCTCAATAAATTTGTAAACATCTGCAGGCATTTCCGTAGGGCGCCTTATAAGAGTATCAAAAACATCGAAGGTAATCGCCTTTATAGCAGGATCACTGACAAAATGGCGGAACTTCTTCAAATCATTCTGCTCTGATGACTTGTTACTACTGATTTTTTCGAGATCCCGACCAGCCCGTTCAGTGGAGAACGAATCCAGAAGCCTGAGGGAATAACCTGGATCAATATCACTAAATGATGGCAACAAATCGAGACCTGAAGCTCCAGAGCGCTTTCGTCCATGCATTTCCTCCAGAAGCGACAACAAAAACTGTCGGTCCTCAAGAATAGCTGAGGCCATCGGCTGATTTCTGTTGATCAGAAAAGCCAGTGTATTGTGATATTTTTCTTCTTTTGAAAGACGGGTAATATCAGTCTCTTCAGAAGTGAACGGCTGTAAAAAGGTATTCTGCCAGACGGTAAGCCGCCGAGGCCAAGCCATCGCCTGCAATCCAAGAGAAGACGAACAGGTAACGACTTCGTCAACTAGAGGCAAAAGATATTGGGAAACCGATGGAATAGTATCAAATTCCTCCCTATAGATGAGATTGCTCCAGCGACTGCGGAGCGTATTTACAACATCCTTCGTTAAAACTGTATCTTTCACGCGCGGCGTAACATATTGGGTCACAACAATACCCACATCGTCAGAATAACGGTTTAGCACATCAAGCAAAAAATCCGATTGGTTCTCATAGCTCGTATCTGCCTGAAATGAGTAGTGGGCACTCACCTGCAAAGGCAGCAGCACAAGCTTTCTGAAGCGCCCGTCTCTGTCAAGAAGGTTTCTGCCAAAGGGCTGAAGTGAATTGATCGCAGTTCTGACGTTTCCGGCAAATTCAGCGGCAATGGAAGAGCTTTTCTGATCGCAAGGCGACTCCTGAATATCTTTTGCATACAGGTACAGTGATCCGTTCCTGTACAAACCAGTGGGATCAAATACAACCATATGGGGGTAGGGAGGCCGACTGAATGCCCCAGGCATTTGCTCCACAATCAAGGCATCAGGATACATCTGCCGAAAAAAAGGAACCGGCGTTTCCCAAAGGAGTATCACATCATAAGATTGCGCAAGGAACTGGCTAAGACCTGAAATAATTCTTGATATCAGGACATCATCATCTTCACGATAAAAGGATAGCGAAGGATCAGAAAAACTCCCAATCAGTGCAATCTGGGTCATCAGGGATATGTCGATAATCTTCACTGATTTGTCCACAAGACCTCGTTCGTTGTGAAGCAACTCAGGAAAAACCAGATCGACCGAACATTTTGCTGAAGCCAGCAGGTTTGCCTGAGGAATCAGATGTTTTTGCAAACAGTTACGGTAAAACAAGG
>DATMYT010000150.1:0-5702 GCA_035560855.1 Negativicutes bacterium
GGGTAAAGATTATGTTTATGACATTCTACTACAATTTGGATTGGCATGCAATTCACTTACTGAATGTTATCAAGTTAAACAACAGCGCAATTTCTCAAAAACGTTACATGCCTCATTCTATTGTCTCTACTTGCATATCTCATCATAATGATAGTTTAAGAACGAAGTATCTGGCAAATAGTCTTTAGGCTTCTTAAAGCGCAGTCCATTCATTAATTCCCTAATTTGCGAGTCTGCTTTTGTACCGTAGATTATCCCATAATCATTATCAATGCTAAAATAACCTTTATCAAACAACTTGTCATGCAGTACACAAAAACAGATAGCATTACTTGGGTTTAACCTGTTCTCTTCATCTATGCTCCATGGTTTTATATGACTACATACAAGTAAATCCGTCTTGTTAATATTACACAGTGCACATTCGTTATTATAAAGACGGAGCACATAGTCTCTTAAGACCGATTGATTAATCCGAACCTTTGTTGTTGCAGTAATTTCTGTACTTCCGCTATTAATGAAAAAGCTCTTGTTTCCAATATTGTCTCTGACTTGCTTTTCAAATCGCTTATATTCCATAACCTTTCTTAAAGCCAGCGCAAATTCTTCTGAAGCATTGTTCAATGCATCGAGAATATCAATTCTCTGTAGTAGTCCCTTTTTGTCTCCGTGGATATTGTAATTATGCAAGATATCCATAGCAATAAAGCCGCCTCCGCGGGCTGGCGCCGGCAATCCAAGAATCTCTCTTTGAATCTGCCTGTGACTTTTCCCATTATATAAATAGGCCATAATGACTTGTAGTGTTACTTCCTCTTCAAAGAAGTTGATATACCTCGACATACAGACAACCTCACTAATCTTTTTATATGAAACCTGAGATCCATATTATTTCTATCTGATGCCAGTGTCTGAAAAATCTTGTCATTCAGGATCTTATCATCATTTCTTGAAGCTCATCGGGAAGTAACGGAGGTTTCCTTCTGTGTATCATCGAATGACAGTTTGAACATACAGGTATAAGATCCTTGATCGGGTCTATAGCCCGTTCATCTTCCATCATAGATAATGGTTCGATATGATGGACCTCAATGAATCCATTGCCGATATCACGGTAGGTTGAACTGAAATCAAAGCCGCAGATAGCGCAAATATATCCTTTGGAGGCAACACACAGTTGTCTGTTTAGCGGATTACGCTCATATCTCTTCGAGGTTGTAATATACTCTTTCCCTTCAGTATAACCTGTAGTTTTCTCCGGAATATCATTATCAATTGGAACGATGTGCATCAGAGAAAGAAACATACCAAGAGCATTACTAACCCATTCTATTGTTAGATCAACCAAGTCAAACTTCTCGTCGTCGCTGGTTACGGGGCTGCGTGTAATTCTGCAAGATAGTCCCGTCCATTCAGCTGGCCAAGAAGCAGGGCAGCTAGGTTCGTACTTAATTTTATTTATAAACAAATCAACGCGTGCAAGCTTCTGAATTTGGAGCATATCAGAATACTCTTTAAACAGGAGCTTCTGTTCCAACGATGCTTTCGCCATATCCATTATCAGCGGCGCAGCGTATTTTTCAGGTTCAAAATCGATTATCACACGGGTGGCATTTTTGAAAAACACACTCAACCTGAATAACTCCTGACTTGCATTCTCAGGACCTATCGCAAACCATGGCTCTCCGTTCTGAATACCGCCGGTAACAAAAAATGGTATGTCAAATATCTTTTCCAATGCATCTTTGATTTGCCCCGCTTGCTTAATCACAAGTTATGCCTCCTCATCAGGGTCAGGATCGGGATCAGGTAAATCAGCAACAAGTTTTTTCAGGAAGCGGGATACTTGAACCCTCATATCCTCGTAATGTTCCTTTGTCTGATCATTGACGGTTGACAGTTCCGCCTCCGCCAAAGCCCACAGCAATGCGTCCATACCCGTCACCATTACATTCTGTGAAAGAATTGGATAATAGACTTTTTGATAATATGGATGCGCCTGATTAATTTCAACAGCGTGTCGTTCTTCTGCAATACATGGGTTCCACAACTGTCCATCGGGTAGAGTTTCGACCGGAATGACTCTATATTGCCCTGGTTTTGCCGAGGAACGTATTGTTATTTTATGTTTAAAAGTTCCGTACTGGTTAGTCAGGTTCACTTCATCATTGCCAGTTACTTCCGTCTTCGATTGTTCTACAGCCGGTGCTTTATCGTCTATGTTTTTATTCGACGAAGCGTGAGCATCCCGTCCCTGCATAGCCACCTTTCCAGCGGTGCCTCGACGATATCTTTCCTCCGCAGCACGGCGCGGTGCAGGCATTACCTGATCCTTAACATGATTGAAGATATCCTCGTTAAGCAATATTCGTGATTTTTTGATATCAACATTGAACACATCATCAAGGATATGATCAAATGAAAACTCAACCCGCAAAAGCGAAAAATGGGGCTCCTTCATAAACATACCAAGCCAGTCCCAATAATGAATGAGCCGGTTTTCACGATATATATAAAACCCTTGGGTTTCATTGCTTATTCTTGCTGTATCACGAGCCTGAATATTAGAGAAATCGTCACGACGTGGTAACATATATGCGCGGATCAATAATGATGACACTATTCCGCCCGGCAGTTCCACCTCCATGTTTTCTTCGATGAGCTTCTCTGTTGTTGACTCATTCACGCAAAACGGATCCCAAAAGGTAACTTTTCTTCCATTCAGATTTATTTCAATATTTCTATCTCTGGTGTCGGCAGGATCAAGAAATCGTTGATAAATCATAGAAATATGAAACAGCAATCCATTTATAATTTTGTTAAGCGCAGTTTGTCCGCTTCCTTTGTTTGTATAGTTTTTCAATAAGCGATCGATTTTCTCCCAAACTACTAACGTACCGGATCCAGTACCCGCAGTGTTCTCAAGCATCTCCTGCTCAACAGAGTTGACTGAAAAACTCTTTAGTTTCCATGAACCCGTCTTGGCAATATAATCAAGATCCCATTGCACCTTACGAAGAGTATCATCATCTACGCTTTTTGACACAACTGATAAACAGCGGCAGAAAGCCGTTGATCCGGTTTTTAAACCTAACCCAAATTTCCCGAGACTTCCTGGATCTATTCTTGCTTTTGAACCATACTTCATGGCATTTTTCAAGCCATCCATATCCATCCCGCAGCCGTTATCGGCTATGTAGATGGTAAGTTCGTTTCTCGGATCAAGGTTGATATTGATATCAATTTTCGTTGCTTGCGCGGCTATTGAGTTGTCAATAATGTCTGCAATAGCAGTATTAAAACTATATCCTGTATCTCTGAGCCCGTTAATAATCCTTTCCGGATCGGGCGGAAGATCGATATCCTCCATCAGGGTAATTTCTTCGTTCTTAATCATCTCTAACAATCCTCTCTTTATTTTATCAATGAAGCGGAGAAAGCAGCAATGCGTTGGTTATATCTTTACGGTTCTCCTGCATTCCACTTGTACCGACAATGGCAGCTTCCGATATTACGCGCTTTCTTTCGATCCGTTCATTGACGATCTGTTCAACAGAATCAACATAGAACAAGCGATGTACAAAAACCGTTTTGTCCTGTCCTCTCCTGAACGCTCTTGCTGAGCTTTGATCTTCCAGCGCAGGATTCCATTCGAGATTGTAGTGGATCACATGGTTGGCAGCAGTTATATTCAAGCCTGTGCCAGCCGCTCTTGGGTTAAGTATGAAAATTGCCGATCCCTGTATGCCGGAAAAGGTATCAACCAAATTTTGTCTATCTTCAACCGGTGTTTCACCGTTTATAGCGAGAACGAGTATTCCATATCGTCTCGGAAGATCACGGGTGAAAATGTCGAACATTTTTTTATAAGAGGTAAAGATCAGCACCTTCTCGCCGCTCATGAGAATTTCATCGAGTATTTCGCATAATCTTTCGTACTTCATCGATCTGTTTAATGGATCTCCGAACTGATTAGTTTCTATAATATCAGGATGAGTACAGAACATCCTAAGCCTCTGAAGCAACCCAAGGTCAAGAGGTGAGTTTAGTGATTTCGCAAACGCTTCCTGTCTAATAATCTCGTACTCCGAGCACTCTGTATCCGACATTCTTATCGGTTGAGGAATAATTACTTTTTCGGGAAGATCATCAGCTACATCCCGAACCATGCGTCGAATCATTATTGGAGTTATCATTGGCTCGATTAGCTGGGCACCAAATACATCATCAGAAACTGTGTCGTTAAACGATGTCAACGTCCCCAAATATTCCGGAAATACAAAATCCGTGATCGACCAGATATCTGTTATATGGTTTTCAAAGGGTGTTCCGGAAATTGCTATACTCATATCTCTAGGAAGTCTTTTTATAGATCGAGCTCGTTCGCTAGAAGGATTTTTGATGTTTTGCGCTTCGTCAACGCTGACAAGCGGCCAGTTTATCATCCGCAGCATTGAAAGATCACTGACTGCAGTATTGTATGATATTATCACGACGTCGTACTTCTTTAGCTCTTGATACCGACCTGTTCTTTGGATACCATGATGGATATAAGGCTCCATTTCAGGTGCGAACTTGTTGATTTCTCTTTTCCAGTTTTCGAGAAGGGAAACTGGGGCGATCACAAGCATCGGAGTCTTTTTATCTGCAGCATAATCACTCATGAGCGAAATTATTTGCAGCGTTTTACCCAATCCCATTTCATCTCCGAGAATGCAGCCACATCTTTCATCAGCCATGTACTTTAACCAGGCATAGCCTGTCTTCTGATAACCGTACAATTCTGCAGTTACATGCTGCGGTACTAATCCAGTTGCAGCAATCGGCTTGTCAATCAGTGACATGTCAATTCTGTTTTCGATAAGTGTAAAGTCCGCTTTCTCGCAAAGTCGAACTAGATCAAGGTACTGATGAAGACGCAGGTCTCCAGTTTGCGTAATTTTCGCTAATCTAAGGAAATCATTGAGTTCCTCTATGGGTCCGGTTATATAGAACCAAGTGTTATTATTGATACCATGATCAATTACAGCACCATTCCTAATATCTACGGAAATACGCACGCCACGGTGGATTACATAAAGTGAAAAATTTATGCTCGCGGCTTGTGATAGCTGACAAATCTCAGCCTTCAATGGTATGCCGACTTTGGCAACAAAAAGCTCACGCGGATTTAAGTCAGTAATATCCTCATCATCAAAACGCTTATCCCCCGAGAGATAGTCCAATAGAACCGCTGCGGTTAGTTGTTCTCTTTCTCCACCTCTTTGAAGCGCAAGGTGGTTGTCATCAATTATCCATTTAACTAACACGTTGCACTCCTTTCTTCAGTTTTTTACTTTGATTTCCTTGACTTTGTTGCTAGTTATTTTAATTCGCGACTTAACGAATGCTTCTTGAAACGTAGGTTCTTCATTATTTGATTTAGGGTCGTTGCCAAATGCTTCACCGGCATCAAGGGTGAATCCATCAGTAGAGCATCCTTCAGGCATAGTCAGATTTACCGTAAATCTGTCTGTGCTTCTAACAAGATATCTTAATTCTTTATCATTTGCGTATACGCTGACGATGTCGGCAACATAGCTTTGACTTGCATTCACAAGGTTAAGCATATTGAGTATTACGGACATGTGAAAATCATGGCGATCAATCGTTTTCTGGCCTGACCACCACGAGTAATCGGTTGTAAACCGCCAGAGTTTCTC
>DATMYT010000151.1:0-6718 GCA_035560855.1 Negativicutes bacterium
ATTATATGTAGCATACAGGGATGGATTTTTCCGACAGGTCCTATCCTCGGAGGATAGGGTATAAAAAAGCAGCGAACTTTTCGGTTCGCTGCAGAAGGGACGGTTTTTTTAATGCTTGGTATGTGATCCACTATTAGCCAGACTGTCCATCCAAAATTGCAGACCGGCGAGAGTGATTTCATCAGGTAGTCCAGTTCGGGCAATATCCCTTTTTACTCTTTCAAAACCCTGTTCCAGGCAGAAACAGTCAAGCAACAGTGCTGCGTCGTGGATGCGATGAATTCCCGCCGGATGGCCTGGGGGCAGTTCGTGGGCAGCACCAAAGTAGGACCTAAGGAAGGCGGACGATACCCATCGACACCACGCATCGGCGATCTGGTTGAGCTGCGTTTTGTCGGTTCCGGGTAAAATGTTGGCGACATGGCTGGTAGCCATCTCATGGACGCAAGTATAGAAAGACCATAACATGCTTGCCACATCTCGAAGCGGTGAACTCTTGATGCGGCGTTCCGATAATGGACGAGCCGGCTGCCCCTCAAAATCGATCACCCACAGTTCGCCGTTTTCACCAACCAGTAACTGTCCTAGATGATAGTCGCCATGCTCACGGATCCGATAAGCCAAAATCGGTTTTTGCTCCAACTGCTTGAACAGCGATTCAAATTGAGGTCTACGGCGTCCGATCGCCTCAAGTTTCTTTTGCAGATGAACGTCAAGCAATGGTTGCATTTCCAAGAGCTGCAACAGGGAAAAGTCCAACAGACGCCTCAGTCCGTGAGACATTTGTTTTTGGTAGTGAATAGTATAGCGTAGTGGGGCAAAGACTGCGTCTGACGGAACCGATGCCAATGCGACATGCATCTCGTGAGTGAGGTTGCCGATTCGACCGGCGATTTCGATCATGGGGCCGATGGCGATCCGAATTTGTTCGTTGGGTGGATTTAAAGCGAGGCGCAGGGGAGAGGAACTGGGGGGCAGGATTCTCTCCAGGCCAGCTCCTGATATCAATGCGCTTTCGAAAAAAGGCAGGAGACTTTCACGCGTGTGCTGTATTCCGTCGCTACGATGTGTGATATAAGTATGCAGAATTGCCATAGTACAGGGAACGTCATTGTTGCCGTAATATTCTATGGAAGCTTGGACTCCTGGAGCTTTTTTAAATCCGGTCTGCTCCTGCAAAAAACGACCGAGTTCTTTTTCCGGATGGAATCCTTCATCTAATTGTCGGAAGACTTTTAGCACATGGTAAGGACGGAAAACGAGGGACAGGTGGTTGTGGTCCGCATTCGCCATTTCAGGATGATTTATTTCTGGCGGTTTGACATAAGCCGAAAAGCGACTGGAGGATAAAGTTCCGATATGACCACGCATGCGGCGTGGTGAGAGGGAAAAGTCATATAACCAGGTTTGCCAGTCAATATCAAAAGTAGCATCAGCCAGTTCATAAATAGAATCGTCAATACGGAGCCGTGCCAACAGGCGCGATGATTTGTCAGTGACGCGATGATATACTGCGAGGACTATCGCGGTGCGTACAGAAGAAACCGCAGGCGTATCTGCTCGGACGATGAAAAGTACATGGCGGCCCGTGGGAAGAATAAAGCCGTCAATTATGCTGGCGGCACGAACGCTACATCCGACAGGCTGCAAAGGAAGCGCTTCTAAAAATGCCGGCAGCCGCAGACTGATTTTTCGCCAGACCGCAGGTGACAAGATATCTTCCAGAGAAGATAAATCCTGTGTCAGAAGATCTCCCGACAATATTTCCGGAGGATCACAGAGGGGACGTCCGCGAAGTTGTTTCTTTTCGAGACTGAACCAATAAAAGGAATGTGGCCCCAGACTGATGCCGTAGGGATCTGCTCCAATGACCGGGAATAATGTGCCTCCCATAACCTCACGCGGGATCATGCCATTCCAGGCAGACAAGTCGAGATTAACATGCTGTACGAACCGGGATACGTTGGCGACAACGAGAATGATCTCCTGCTCCAAAGAACGGATAAAAACTAAGACTTTGTCATTGTCAGACGCAGGAAAAGTGGTGGCGCCACGTCCGAAAGAGGCATAGCGGTTTCGAAGCGCAATCATTCGTCGCAGCCACCACAAAAAAGAGCTGGGATTTTGTTCCTGAGCTTCGACATTGACGCTCTCGTAATGATATTGGGGCTCCGTAATTACCGGCAATGTCAGTTTTTGCGGATTGGCCTGGGAAAATCCCGCATTTCGATCTGCCGACCATTGCATGGGGGTGCGGACTCCGTTGCGATCTCCAAGATAAATATTATCGCCCATGCAGATTTCGTCGCCGTAGTAAATGACTGGCGAACCGGGAAGACTGAGGAGCAAAGCATTCAGCAGTTCCAGCTTGCGGCGGTTTCCGTTCAGCAGCGGAGCGAGCCGACGACGAATGCCGAGATTGATGCGTGAACGGGGGTCGGGTGCGTAGAGCTTTACGAAGAAATCACGTTCTTCTTCGGTAAGCATTTCCATAGTAAGTTCATCATGGTTACGCAGAAAGAGGGCCCATTGGCATTTTTCCGAGGTCACCGGTGTTTTGGAAACGGCATCGATGACAGGCCAGGCATTTTCCATGCCGACCGAGAGGTAAATTCGGGGCATAAGGGGAAAGTGAAATGCCATATGGCATTCGTCATCATTGCCGAAATACTGTACGACATCTTCGGGCCAGCCATTGGCTTCCGCCAACAACATTCGGTTGGGATGCAGGGTATCTACATGGTGACGCAGTTCTTTGAGAAACGTATGGGTTGCCGGCAAGTTTTCGCAGTCAGTTCCTTCGCTTTCATAGAGATAAGGAACGGCGTCCATTCGCAGCCCATCAACGCCTAATGAAAACCAGTAATCGACAATGCGAAAGAGTTCCTGTTTTACAGCGGGCTCTTCAAAGTTTAGGTCGGGCTGGTGTCGGTAAAAACGATGCCAAAAATATGCCTGTGCTGTCGAATCCCAATTCCAGTTGGATGTTTCGAAGTCTTTAAAAATGATACGGGCATCTGCGTATTTTTTGTCATTGTCACTCCATACGTAATAGTTGCGCCACTTAGACCCTGGTTTGGCGCGACGGGCCCTTTGGAACCAAGCATGTTGGTCTGAGGTATGATTGAGAACCAGCTCGGTGATGACTTTAAGGCCTTTTGAGTGAGCTGCTTTTAAAAAACGCCGGAAGTCGGCGATGGTTCCATAATCAGGATGAATGTTACGGTAATCAGCAATATCATATCCATCATCCCGTAGAGGTGACGGATAAAAAGGCAATAGCCAAATCGCGGTGATTCCCAGATTGACGATATAGTCCAGCTTTTCCGTCAACCCCTGAAAATCGCCAATGCCGTCCCGGTTGGAATCGGCAAAGGAGCGGACATGTACTTGATAGATTACGGCGTCCTTGTACCATGTCGATGCGTTCATGCCAAACCTCCTCTCATGGGGTAATATGGTATAATGATTTCAAAAGCGTTTTCGAATTATTCTCATATTATATAGAGTTCTTCATTGAAATGATGTTTCCTGCGCAATACATTGGACGACCACGACAGGCCGCTGAAGGGAGAGCTACAAATGGGTAAATCGACACCTGAAAAAAAAGGCCGCCTGATTATTGTTTCCAACCGGATGCCGATGACGGTCGGAATTGAAAACGACCAGATGACGCTGGGACCGAGCGCGGGAGGATTGGTGAGTGCGCTTGGGGCTTTTCTGGATCGCAGAAAAACCGAAAACGTGAAGTTATCGGAGTACTTGTGGGTAGGCTGGCCTGGCAACAGTATTGAGTCCGAGCATCAACCCATGGTTCGCGAGCAATTGCTCGATCAGCACGGATGCGTTCCAGTGTTTTTGGAAGAAGACGTGATGGACAAGTTTTATCTCGGCTTTTGCAATAAGACGGTCTGGCCGTTGTTTCATTATTTCCCCACGCTTACCGAGTATGAAGAACCGATGTGGGAAGTATATGAAGAAGTTAACCGTCGTTTTTGCGATGTTGTTGCGGGGTTGCTGCGTCCGGGTGATGTCGTGTGGATTCACGACTATCATTTTATGCTGTTGCCGGCCATGTTGCGGGAGCGCTGCCCGGGTAATTCAATCGGCTTCTTTTTGCACATTCCATTCCCGGCCTATGAGGTTTTCAGGATGTTGCCGCGAAAGTGGGCGACAGCGCTCGTGGAAGGGCTACTTGGCGCGGATGTTATCGGTTTTCACACGGTCGATTATGTGCGCCATTTTTTGATTTCAGCATTACGGTTGACCGGAAATCAACACCAAATCGACCGAATCATGTATCAGGGACGAGAAGTTAAGGTCGATGCATTTCCCATCGGGATCGATTTTGAACGCTACCACGGGACGGCTTGCACCGGTAAGGTTCGTCGTGAAGCCGAGTTGATTCGTCGCAAGCTGGTCCGGCAAAAGGCAATCCTGTCGGTTGATCGTCTTGACTATACCAAGGGGATTGCCAAACGTTTGAGAGCGTATGAACTGTTTCTCGAGCGTCATACGGAATGGCATCAAAAGATCATTATGCTTCTCCTGGTAGTGCCGTCGAGGATCGGTGTGGATCGATACCAAGACATGCGTCGAGAGATTGATGAACTGGTTGGGCATATTAATGGCCGTTTTGGCGATATTGGCTGGACGCCTATCGCTTATCTGTATAAAAATCTAGGCTTGCAGGCTTTGAGTGCTTTGTATTCTGCGGCGGATGTTGCGTTGGTTACGCCACTGCGCGATGGAATGAACCTAGTTGCCAAGGAGTTCATAGCCTCACGAACCCAAGACAGCGGGGTGCTGATTCTAAGTGAAATGGCAGGTGCGGTGAGAGAACTACCGGAAGCGTTGATCATTAATCCGAACAGCCAGGAAGAAATGGCTGAAGCTATCCAACAGGCGCTGACCATGCCTGAGACGGAACAGGCCTCCCGTATCCTTGCGATGCGAGACAGCGTACAAAAATATGATGTTCACCGTTGGGGGCGGATTTTTTTGCACGCATTGGCGGGTATGTCTGCGACAAATCAAGTGACTAGCGATAAAATACTGACAGAAGCGAAGGCGAATATTTTTATCCAACAATATGCCTTGGCAAAGCATCGTGCATTATTTTTTGATTATGATGGCACGCTGGTTCCTTTGGCGAAGACACCGGAGCAGGCATTACCCGACTTACGGGTAATGAGTCTGCTGCAAGCTCTTTCGACTGATCAACGCAATGATATCACGATTGTCAGCGGGAGGCCTCGTGAATTTCTGCAGCAGTATTTTGGCGATTTGCGAATGAGCCTGGTGGCCGAGCATGGAGCATGGATGAAGCGTCGCGGCGGAATATGGCGCAAGCGGATTTTCCCGGACAATAGCTGGAAACAGCGCATTCTACCATTGCTTGAGTTTTATGTAGATCGCTTGCCGTCTTCTTTTCTGGAAGAGAAGGAGTGTTCTATGGCCTGGCATTATCGGCTATCTGATGCAGAGTCTGCAGATTTTATGGCGCAAGAACTGAAGTTTGACTTGAATAATCTGCTGCTACAGACAAACATGGAAGTTCTGGATGGTAATAAGGTTGTGGAAGTTCGTGCCAAGGCCGCGAATAAAGGTGCGGCAGTGTTAGCGGCGTTGGCTGATGCTGCGTACGAGTTTATTTTGGGAAGTGGCGACGATTGGACTGACGAGGATATGTTTCAGGCTATGCCGGAAGAAGCGGTGACAATACGGGTAGGAATTCGCCCGACGGCAGCGAAATATTTAGTAAAAGAACAGCAAGACGTAGTCGCTTTGCTGGGGAAATTGGTGCAGATTGATCAGGCATCGGCGTCTGCAGGGAAAAAAGGAAGTGTATCATGAAACTGGGGAAAATAGTGATGACCGGTCGGCCACTACCGGAAGCTGATCAATGGCTTCGAGAACGATGTGAAGTGAAATCTTGGGATGAGCCGGGAATTATGCCCCGTGCATTGCTTTTTGAATGGCTGGCCGATGCGGAAGGATTGATGTCAGTAGGAGGGCAGCCGGCAAAAGTCGATGAAGAGTTGCTCGCACATGCGCCAAAACTACGCGTGATTTCCCAAAGTTCTGTGGGTTATGACAATGTAGATGTTGCAGCCTGCACCAAACGCGGCATACCGTTTGGCAATACGCCGGGGGTACTGACGGAGGCAACCGCGGATTTGGCCTTTATTTTGGTGCTGTGTGCGGCGCGCCGGATCAAGGAGAATATAGACATCGTTCAGAGTGGAAATTGGACGCCGACCGTTGCTCTTCCTTTGGGCGTCGATTTGTATGGGAAGACGCTCGGAATTGTTGGTATGGGACAGATTGGGTCGGCTGTGGCTCGCAGGGGAAGCGCCTGCGGTATGAAGATCATTTATCATAACCGACGTCGAAAAGCCCAGGAGGAAGAAGCCGGAGCAGAATACGTTTCTTTTGATGAATTGCTCCGCCGCTCGGATTTTATCGTTGTATTAATTCCTTTGAGTAGCGAATCCCGTTTGATGTTCCAGAGAGAGCAGTTCGCAAAAATGAAAAAAACTGCGTATTTTATAAACGCAGCCAGAGGCGGCATCGCAGATACCGAAGCACTGTATGAAGCGGTGCGGGACGGTGTTATCGCCGGTTGCGCGTTGGATGTCACTGATCCGGAACCTATACCGAAGAATCATCCACTCCTTAACATGCCTAATGTTTTCATCACACCGCACATAGGCCT
>DATMYT010000152.1:0-5125 GCA_035560855.1 Negativicutes bacterium
ATTTTATATCGGGACTGCGCAGGAGAAAACTTGACGTTTTCCCGTAAGTCGCGAATCTCATCAATACCGCGGTTGGAAGCGGCGTCGATCTCATAAACATCCATTGCCGAGCCGTCATTGATCAGCTCACAGGAACGACAATGATTGCACGGCGTGGCCGTAGGACCTGTTTCACAGTTCAGCGCCTTCGCCAACACTTTGGCGGTACTGGTCTTGCCCGTTCCCCGCGGACCGGTGAACAGATATGCATGGGAAATACGCCCTGATACAATTGCATTCTTTAAGGTTACACTGACATGCTCCTGGCCAATCAATCCCTCAAAGTCTTGTGGCCGCCATTGCCTGTATAGAGCTTTGTATGCCATGACATCCACCCCCTTCCCGCACCTGTTTAGAGTTCTACATACAGACAGAAATTCCCTGCGCCCAAGCAAAAAAAAAGACAGCCGCTGCTGCCTCTGGGTTCTTACAAGGTCGGACCACGGTATGCCGGCGGAGTCCGGCACCCTCACGGCACATGAAGGGGCTCATTTACCGTTGCTTCCTTCCGGACCTGGCGGAGTTCACAAGTCTCCATTGCGTAAGACCCAACCCACGGCATACCGTGGTCCGACCCTGCAAGTATCCCAAAAAAGTGTCTGCAGTAAATTTTATCAGCTATCTCCTGCAGAGTCAAGGAAACGACTAATCCCGGCAATGTCAAAGGGGTTTCGCCATTTGACCGACGAAGCCCCTTGATTTTACCAAATTAAATGGCGGAGAGTGTGGGATTTGAACCCACGAGGCGCTTATCACGCCTACACGATTTCCAGTCGTGCTCCTTCGGCCGCTCGGACAACTCTCCGTGTGGACAAAATATGCTGCCCGCAGGCAACATCCGGAGTTAATTGTACCAGCTATCCACTAAGGCGTCAAGCATTCACCTGTCGCACTACATCAATGACCGTTCCGTCACGATACTCAACGACAGCAACAATTCGCCCATCAAAATGTGGCACTTCCGGCACACCGGCAATTTTTTCCGCCAATTGTTTGAGTTCGTGAACCTCCCGCACAGGAAGCCGGGCAGCCTTAAACCGTTCTTGCAGATCCTGACGGGCCGGATTCACGGCGATACCTTGTTCGGTCACCAACACATCAACCGTTTCCCCTGGCGTCGTTGCCGTCAACACCCGATCCATCAGTATCGGCAATCGCCCACGCAATAAATTGGCGACAACAACCGTCAATTTAGCGCCTGCCGCAGCATCGCTGTGACCACCGGACCCACCCATAATCACGCCATCAGATCCGGTAACCACGTTCACATTAAAATCCGTATCAATTTCTGTTGCACCAAGTATGACAGTATCCAACTGGTTCACCACGCAGCCGGAGTTGAAAGGATTGGCGTAAAATCCGGCGCTGACCTCGATATGATTGGGATTGGTAGCTAATGATTTTACCGCATCCAAGTCAAAATCCTGTACATCAATGATTTTTTGGAATAATCCCCGATTCAACATGTCCACTAGGTAAGCTGTGATTCCACCCATAATGAAACTTCCTGTGACTCCATCGCGTTCCATGATTTGCCCCACATAACGAGCGGCTGCCAAAGAAGCTCCTCCCGCACCGGTCTGGAATGAAAAGCCTTTTTTTACAAGTCCCGATGCTTCGATGACTTGCGACGCCAATCGGGCGATTACCAGTCCAATAGGATCCTTGGTAATGGTGGTGGTTCCTGATACGATACCACGCGGGTCACCGATATGGTCAATCTTGACTACATAGTCCACCCGGGTCTGAGAAATCGATACCGGCGTCAGCGGATAATCTTCCAATTGATTGGTTACTGCTACCACATGATCGGCATACTCTGCATCCGGCATGGCGTAGCCAAGCGACCCGCACGCCGTTTCACCCCGAACACCGCTAATGTTGCCGTAAGCATCAGCTGCTGGCGCGGCGATGAATGCGACATCAATGTGCGCCTGTGCCGCCTCGATGGCCCTTGCTCTCCCGCCATGCGTTCTGAGGATTACCGGTTTGGCAAGGATTCCTCCAGACAGTGCTTTTCCTACCGGACCGGAAACATAATTGGTGTCAATGCCGGTGACGACTCCACTGGCAATATGATCAATCAAAGGGGCATGCACAGGGAATATTGAACTGACCATGATATTAAGATTCTTCAGGCCGAGTTTCGCCGCCACTGCCAGCACCTGATTCAATACGCTGTCACCGTTCCGGAAATGGTGGTGAAAAGACAATGTCATTCCATTCCGGATCGGAATCCGGTGAAAAACCGCTTCAATACTTTCCATCAATTTGGATTCGCCCGGTCGAACTTGTTTCATAACCGGGGCGCAACGGCGCGCCGGAGCTTCCTGCGCAAAAGCGCCGCCAAATGGAATGACCGGCCCATATCCATCAATATTCTCGGGAATTTCTCTGCCAATTTTATTTTTCATTATCCTATACCTCCCTGCCCTGCAGCACGTCCGCCACTTTCAATACTTGCCTGGCTCTAAGGACAATCGGGGCATCAATCATCTTGCCGTCCAGTGAAATCGCGCCCACCCCATCCTGTTCCGCTTGCCGAATGACTGCCACGACCCGTTCCGCCCAGCGAATTTCTTCTTTGCTGGGGTTTAACTCTTCATGGATGATTTCGATTTGGCGGGGATGGATGGACAATTTTCCTTTGAAACCCAGCTGTTTGGCGAGCGCCAAATCTTTGCGGAGCCCTTCTTCGTCATTGATATCGGTGAAAGGGGTGTCGATAGCCGGAATTCCTGCAGCCGCAGCGGCGTTTAACAACGTTGTCCGCGCCCCCAATATCTCTAGCCCGTCCCGGGTGCGTTTAGCGCCCAATGCGGCGGTATAGTCCTCGGCACCCAAGGCAAGTGCGATAACCCGTTTGTCGGCGGAAGCGATAGCGTAAGCTTCTGCCAACCCTCGCGGCGTCTCGATCAACGCAATGATTTTTACCTCCGGTTGTCCGGGCTTTTCATGAGCGGACACCTGCGCCGCTACCGCCTGAATATCAGCGGCTGATTGAACCTTGGGAACCAGCAATGCATCGGGAGCAGCGGGAACGACAGCCGCGATATCCGCGCCGCCATTATATTCCAAAGGATTGATGCGCACCACGATTCCGCATTTGTGATAATCAACAGTCTGTAGCGCCTCCACTACAAGGAATCGGGCCGTGTCCTTTTCCTGCAGAGAAACTGCATCCTCCAAATCCAGAATAACGGCATCGCTGCCAAAGACCGCCGCATTCTGAACCATGCCCGGATTATTTCCGGGTACAAACAGTAATGAACGCATGAATTCAAGCATTGTGCTCACCGCCTTCACTGGCGCCGGCCCTAAATATAGCCGCTTTCAGGCGGGCGCGAATCGTACAGTCCAACGCTCCCCTGTCGACTAGTCGGATCGTCGCATCCTCAATCCCGGCAGTTTTGAAAACTTCCTCCACTGTTCGCTGAATAGCAGGCCCATACTGTAAAAGAACAATACTCTCAAGATCAATGGAAACTCCGGCCCCTGCTCCCGCCGGAACAATTGTAACCATGATATCGCCCGATTCGAGCGTCCCGGCTTGCGCCGGTTTTAACAGCTTCGCCATTTTATCCCCTCCAGTACTTCCTTACCCATCTTTATCTATATCACATTACCATAACCCGAGCAATTTCCACCATACCCAACCAAAACCATACCATATGGCAATATGAACCAATGATAGAATAAACCCAATACGCCACCAATCAGCCTGCGACACGTAGCCTGCGCCGAAGAAAATGGGCGCCGGTCCCATCGCGTAGTGAGTCAAGCCGGAACATAAATTAGTGGCAAACGCCAACGCAACCGCCGCTAGATAAGGCGGCGCCCCTGCGGCCACCGCAACCGCCAGGAAGGCGGCATACATTGCCGTAACATGGGCCGATACGCTGGCAAATCCATAATGGGAGTAAATATAAATCAAAACCAAGCCAAGCAATGCAACCCACCAAGCCACGCCAGCCATCGCCGACCCCACCGACTTGGCGAACCAACCGATCAAGCCTAGTTTGGTCAATGCACCGGCCAGACTGACCAACGTTCCCATCCATATCATGGTATCCCAGGCGCCTTTTTCTTCGAGCACGTCGTTCCATTCCAAAGCTCTTAGTCCAAGCATAATAGCCACTCCCGCCATCGCTACAATGGTAGCATCAAGTTTTGTCCATTGTGACGTACTCCAAAAAAACAAAGCCGCCAGAAAAACCCCTGCAACGACCTTTTCCGCATAGGAGATAGCTCCCATTTTGTCAAGTTCTTGAGCTGCAATAACTTTGGCTTCAGGCGTTTTAGTAATTTCGGGCGGGTATAGTTTATAGACAATATACGGAACCAGGACCAAAGAAATGATTCCCGGTCCCATCGCGGCCAAAGCCCAACCACCCCAAGTGATATCCACCTTGGCAGTCTGAGCGGCCAGCAGAACGACGAGGGAGTTTGGTGCGCAGGCGGTCACGAACATAGCCGACGAAATGACCACACACTGGTACGTCGAAACCATTAAAAATGAGCCGATTCTCCGCGCGCTGGGACCTGGTTCCGATCCAAAAGCTGATGCCAAACCACGCAAAATAGGAAATAGCACACCACCAGCCCTCGCTGTGTTGGATGGCGTGGCCGGAGCAATGATGAGATCACTGAGTAGCATAGCATAGCCAAGTTTCAACGTACTGTCACCGATGGACCGCATTACTACATAAGCAATGCGTCGTCCCAGGCCCGTCTTAATGAACCCTTTGGCAAACAAAAAAGCGGAAACAATTAGCCAAATTGTGCCGTTGCTGAACCCAGACAGCACATCCCCCAATTTTAATACTCCGCTTAAATTTGTCACCACCAGGCTGATAAAAGCCACGGCGCCAATTGGCAACGGCTGCAGAATAAACGCAGCAATGGTAGCGATAAAAATCCCCAACAGTCGCCACGCTTCAACTTTTACTCCCGTTGGTACCGGAATAATCCAAAATAATGCACCAATCACAATACAGATGACGGCTTTTTGAACTTTACCCATTTTCCCACATCTCCTCCCTTATTATTCTGACTCCTCCATGCGCCGGAACCTGCCTCCATGGCG
>DATMYT010000153.1:0-12264 GCA_035560855.1 Negativicutes bacterium
ATCGAAAGGAACGCCGGTATCAGTCAGTTCGATACGGACAACCTCAGCTTCCCGTGAAATTCGGATCGTGACCTCTCCCGGCGGAATTTCATAAGCATAGCTGCAAATGTTGACGGCCGCTTCTTCCACGGCCAGTTCCAAATGCATTACTCTCTTGGGATGAACGCCCATTGAAGATGCGTTCTCTGAAATAAATCCCACAATGTCTGGAATGGTTTCCATACTGGCCGCAAAAGTTTTTTCCGCGACATCCATTATTTTCCCTCCCCGGCAGTAGCCTGCGCTACATCAGCATATACCGTCAGAATATTGTCAAAGCCGGATATCGTGATAACCTCCTCAACCAATCCGGATAGAGAACAGAGGGACAGGCTGCCGTTAAGGGGTTTAACCTTTTTGGTGGCCGCAAGGATGCTGCGCAAGCCGGCGCTGCTGATATATTCAAGACCGCCGAAATCCAGTACAAGCCGGGGATGACCCGCCTCAATCCATTCCAGACAAGCCTTCTCAAACTGCGCCGCATTCCCGATATCAAGACGCCCTTCAAGTCTGACAACCCAAAATCCGTTTGTTTCCTGCGTTTTAACATTCATTGTTCTCACTCTCCAAACTAATTAATCATTTTATTATACCGTGCAGGACATTTCGCTGATACTCCTTGCGTTAAACAGTCAATATATTTTTCAATGCTTCTGCCAGTTTTTCCATAACCGGCAGCGTTCCAAGAGTCACCCGAATGTGATTGGGAAACCGAAATCCAGTCATTGACCGCACCATGATTCCCTTTCGCATCAATTTTCGATACGCCAGCGTATCACTCATCGGCAGACGGATCACCATATAATTTCCTTGCCCTGAAATATAAGATAGCCCCAGGCGGTTCAATTCCGCTTCGAGAAATCCTCTTGCCTCACTCACCATCCGGCGAGTCCGCAGGACATGTTCTTCCGCGTCAAGCAGGGAGGCAATCGCCGCCTGCTGGGCCAGGGAATTGACGGAGTACACCACGCAGGTTCGCCGAATTACGTCCACAATCTTTTCTTGCCCTGCCAAAAAACCAATGCGCAAAGCCGCCAAGGCAAACATTTTGGAAAAGGTCCGAAATACCAACAGGTTCGGATATTCCCGCATCAGGTCCATCCCATTGGGGAAATCCGGGGCGTCGACAAATTCGCTGTATGCTTCATCAACCACCACGATCTGCCGTCCATCCACCCGGTCGAGAAAATTGCGCAATCGGGTTTCGTTCCAATAGGTTCCTGTCGGGTTATTTGGATTGCAGATAAAAACAATTTTGGTCCGCGCATCAATCGCTGCCAGCATCGCCTCATCATCATACCCAAAATCGGCGGCCAATGGAACCAGCCGGGCCTCATATCCCGAAAACTCCGCCACCCACTCATATACGGCAAAGGTCTTGTCCGTGGTGATGATATTGTCGCCTTCCTGACAAAATGCCTTGATCACAAAAGCGATGACCTCATTAGCCCCGTTGCCGACAATAAAAGAGTCCGGTGAGTGTCCGAACCGTTCTGCCAGCTTTTGCCGCAAATGATAGGCGTCACCGCTCGGATATACCGCTGCCTGAACCGGATCCATCGCCTGGATGGCCTCGATCGCTTTTGGCGAAGGCCCGAGCGCATTCTCGTTGTTATTTAGGCGATAAATGACCGGACAGCCGAACATCTGCCGCAGCACATCATCGGGCTTGCTGGGAATATACGGCTCGATTTTCTGAATATGGGAGGGAACAAGGGTATCTAACGGCGGAAAAGGATGGCTCACAGGGCCTCCCCCTCCCGATACGTCAGTACCAAAAGATCGCCACGACCACCCCACGGCAAAATCCATTGAGGAATAAAGCCGGCTGCCGATAGTGCGGGACCGAGCATTGCCTGTTCCGCCACCCCCGTATCCAAGTGGAATTGAATCTCTGTGAACCCTTCCTGCTTCAAGGCCCGTACATGCTCCAGCAATAACGCAGCCGCATCTTTCCCTACCCATATGGCAGTCAGCGTCACCCGCCTCGCCGGTCGGTTCATCTGGGCTGCAAAGGCGGAGCAGGGAGACAGGTTTTCCCCCTGATGTTCAACCGGATGAACCTCTCTTGGCAAATAGAGCTGTTGATATCCAGTTCGCAAAAAATCGACAAACTCAGGGTGTGCATAAGATGTTGTCCCATTATCTTCTTCCAGTTGCCGGTAAAGCACCGACCCATCCTGTGCAAGAAGTTCGAAGTATCCCGGCGGCATATCCGGCGTCGGGTCTTGAACCACCATACAGACCAAGGATGTTCGGGCCATTTTTTGCAAACAGGCTTCCAGTGAACGAATCGCCAACTGCGCTTGATCACATAAAATATAGGGTCCAAAAGCTTCCGCCAGTTTATGCCCTCGCCGCCAAAGCATTCCGGCCCCGACATTCCCTTTGCCATCTGCCAATAGTACAGCGCCATATTCACCACAAGCAACCATATCGGCGACTTTTCCCGGAAACGTAAAGAACGAAGGCGCCTGCGCTCCATATTTCGCTGTTACCCGACAGGCAAATTGTTTCAGCAGTTCCGTCTCCGGTTCTACCTCCCGAAAACCGCCCTGCGATACAAAATCGGCAATTTGTTCGCGCACCGAAGGATAGTTCTTGTTTTTGACAAAATGAATTTTCATTTCGCCATTTTCTGCTGAAATTCCGAGTTGGTCAACCGTCCGAGCCGCCAGCAGCAAGCCCATCTCCGCCAGGGACTCTTCATCTTCTGAAGAAACCGTCGAGGTAATATTGAAAGCCCCAACAGGCAGAGCATGTTGAGGAAACCGGCAAACGACTTCCGCATAGTATCCGCCATTGCGGCACAGCAGTTTCAATCGTTGATCAGTAGAAGTCCGGGCCGCCAAAAATGAGTATACCTCTTCCACCGCCAAAGCCAAATGCATCGCTTCGGCCCGTCCCATCCCGTATGCCTGCACTGACTGTTCCACACAACCTGTTGCGATTGGCAAAAATGCAGCCTGCAGCGGCATACTCAATTCGATATTTTGTCGATGCGGCACCGTCGCATCCCTCCCGTCCACTTCATTTAATCCCGCTTATCCCGCGCAAGTCGCAGCAATAAATTTCCCGTCACCTGTCGCCGGTAATCGGCGCTAGCCCTGACATCATCAATGGGACATACCGCCGCAGAGGCAAGTCGCCCCGCTTCGCGCAAACAATCAACCGACAGGGAGCCTCCGGCGAGGTATGCTTCAACACCAATCGCCCCGACTACAGTCGGGCCGACACTTCCCCAAGCCATCTTGATGGTTTTTATCGCCCCGGCTTCACCGAATTCAAACCGCGCCGCCATGCTCGCCACCGCAATCGCCATCGCCTTGCGCTTTCCCACCTTGTAATACACGGAATGCGTTCCGTCGACAGGCCTGGGCACTCTGACTGCGGTTACTATTTCATCGGGCTGCAATGTTGTTTTTCCCGGACCGGTGATAAATTCTGCAATGGATTGACGTCGACGCCCACTAGTATTGGAAATTTCCACCTCGGCGGCAAAAACATAAAGCGGCGGCAAAGTATCCCCCGCCGGCGAAGCCGTGCACACATTTCCAACCAAGGTTGCACTGTGCCGAACCGGAGGCGAAGCAAGCACTGACAGCGCTTCAAACAATGCCGTCAACTCAGTTTTGATCGTGTCGCATTCCAACAATTGCTGCAACGTCACGGCGGCCCCGATCACGATCTCATCATCCAATACATCCAGTCGCTGCAGTTCAGCGATCCGTTCGATACAAAAAATTGCCGTCGGCTTCTGTCCTGTTTTGCGTATCTTAACCAGCAAATCGGTCCCGCCCTCCATAACAAGACCGCCGGGCGTTTCCGCCCTAAGCTTCTGAAGTTCTTCCAGTGTTCGGGGAAACAGCACATCCATCAGCTCATCCCCCCGTGCAAAGTTCGAGCGGCTGCCATCACTGCGTCGACAATTTTTTGATAGCCGGTGCAGCGACACAAGTTGCCACTTAATTCCCGGCGCACTTCTTCGCGCGTCGGGTCAGGAATGCGGCGCAGCAAATCCAGTGTTGCCAAAACCATTCCCGGCGTGCAAAAGCCGCACTGCACGGCGCCGTGTTCGACAAATGCCTGCTGAACAACATGAAGTTCTCCATTCGACGCCAAGCCTTCAATCGTTAGTAAGGTTCGCCCTTCGAGTTGCGCTGCCAACATCAGACAGGACAGGCGACTCTCGCCATCCACCAGAATAGTGCAGGCGCCACATTCACCCGAGCCGCAACACTCTTTCGTTCCACTCAGTCCCAGGTCTTCACGCAGCAAATCGACCACCCGTCGATCCGGCGAAGTTTCTACGCTGAGATTTTTCCCATTGAGTATAAAATTCAACGTCATGGCCTACCCTCCTGCCCCGTCTGACGCAACGCAGCCAACACTTTTTCCGCGCTCATCGTTTCGGCGGTGATTCGGACACCCGTTGCGTCTGCAATGGCATTCGCAATAGCTGGAAATACGCCATCAATCCCGATTTCACCGACCCCCTTCATTCCAAATGGTCCGTCTTTTTCATCAGGAGTAACAGGCTCGGTCACCATATCCGGTACATCGAGCGCCGTCGGCAAAATATAGGTGCTGAAATCTCCCGTCAGAATCCGTCCATCCGCAACGGCAAATTCTTCAAATAGTGCATAGCCGAGTCCCTGCGCAGCGCCGCCCTGCACCTGCTGTTCATAGGCCTGAGGGTTCAGAACCCGCCCCGCATCCACGCAATTCAGCATATCACAAACAGCAGTTTCACCCGTGAGCGTGTCTACTTCCACAGTAACAAGTTGCGCGCCATATGTAACAACTCGGTGGGGAAATCCGTGCATGCGCAAATTTTCTCCACTTGCTATCGGCTGATTATTTACTGGGCAAGTATAACTGTAAGTTGCCGTTCGTTCTGAAGCATCCATCATTGTGGCGACCAACGATAGCGGTACACTGCGCCCGGAAGGCAGATGTCTCGCAACTCCCGGCAAAAGCTCAATCTCTTCGATCGGAACGCTATGAAGTAATTGAAAAGAAATCATCAATGCCGCCCGGGCGCGAATCCTGTCCCGTAATAATTCCGCTGCGCCAATCATCGCATTGCCATAGGTAAACGTCGTGCGACTGGCTGAGGAAGATGCGGAGGGCAACGTTCTGGCCGTATCCGGCAAAACAAGATCCATTATTTCATGGGGTTGACAGAGAATATGCCCCGCTATCTGCGCATAGGTGCTGGCATTGCCCTGTCCCATATCGGATACGCCTGCATAAACACGAAATTTACCATCGGTCAGGATTTCCAGTTTGGCATTTGCATAGTCAGCAATCGCCGGGCCGAATCCGACACTGTGGTAAATCGTCGCAATCCCAACGCCTCTGCGCTTAAACGCAGGCGCACTTTCGCACCATTTTGTCCGCTGACGCCACAACGGATGCCGCTCCAGTTGGTCCAGACATTCCAAAATTCCCGTCGTCTGTGTCAGCAACACGCCGGTCGGCGAGGTATCCCCTCTGCGCACCGCATTTTTTCGCCGCAATTCGAGCGGATCAAATCCTCCCGCTTTGGCGAGTTCATCTATCACTTGCTCCATCACCGCTGCCGCCTGTGGCACACCAAAGCCTCGGAAAGCGCTTGAAACCGGATTGTTGGTATATACGGCCGAACCAAGGATTGATACATTGGGTATCCGATAAGGCCCGCCTGCATGTTCCATGGCCAAAGCAAACACTTCACTGCCCAAAGAAGCATAAGCTCCGGTATCAAACAGCAATCGGCAGGATAGCGTCTGCAGAACCCCGTCCTGATCACAGCCAACGGTATACTCTGCACGCAACGGATGCCGTTTGGTCCCTGCCAGGATGCTCTCTTCCCGCGAGTAATAAATCTTTACCGGCCGTCCGCCGCTGTGCATCGCCGCCAGCGCCAGGAACCCCTGAACGGTAACGCCGTCTTTGCCGCCGAAACCACCGCCAAGACAGGGAGCGACAACATGAATCTTTGCCGGAGATATTCCTAGCGCCTCCGCCAGCTCCAACCGGTCGCGAAAAGGTGTCTGGGTGGAAACCGTCATCGACAAGGTTCCGTCCTCTTCCATCCAGGCTACTCCGGTCTGCGTCTCCAAAAAGGCATGCTCCTGCCAACCGGTCCGAATCTTCACCGTGGCCTGAAACGCGCACTTTTCAAGATTCGCCGCTCCGTCGCCGCAAACAATCTCACTTTTGATCAGCACATTCCCTGCCGGACGGGTTGGATGCAAAATTGGCGCACTTGCTTCCAACGCCGCTTCGGGATCAAATACAGGCGGCAACAGCTCATATTCAACCCGGATAGCCGCCAAGGCCTCCGCGAGGGCTGCCTTGCTCTCAGCCACCACTAAGGCCACGGCATCTCCATAGTGCCTGACCGTTTTATCCGCCAGAATTGGCTGATCCTTTTCAAAGATCCCCAATCGGTTGCTGCCCTTGATATCCCTGTGGGTTAATACGGCTGTCACACCCGTAAGCTTGCTTGCGGCTAAGCCATCTATTGCCAAAATATTGGCATGAGGAAAATCAGACCGCTTGACTCCCACCCACAGAAAGCCCTCCGGATACAAATCTGCCGCAAAATTTTCGGCGCCCGTTACTTTTGTCAAAGCATCAATGCGCGGGGCAATGACGCCAATCTCCCGCACCTCATGATTCTGCATATTTTTATTGCCCAACATGTTGCTCAACATACTCAATAGCTGTCTCTAACGTCTTGAGTTTCCGAATATCCGAACCGCGCATGACAAAACCAAACGCATCTTCCATATCCGCTAGAATCCAGCTGAATGCCAATGAATCGGCGCCCAACATTGCCAGTTCCTGTGTTGGAATAAGTGTATCGGGTCTAACTCCAGGAATCCGTTTGGCAACAATCTCCTTAAGCGTGGCCTCAATTTGTTGTTTATCCATCTTCATGGCTCCTCCCGTATTCTTACTGCAATACCGCTTATTATTTCGTCATTCTTTCCACTGCCATCTCACGCAGCTTGAATTTTTGTACTTTACCGCTGGCAGTCAACGGATATTGTTCCACAAAAAAGAACATGGCCGGCACTTTGTTGATGGCGATACGGTCACGGCAATACCGTTTTATTTCCAGCACGTTTGCGGTCTGCCCTTGTTTCAGCCGTACAAAAGCAACCAGCTCTTCTCCGTAATATTCACAGGGAATTCCTACTATCTGTGCGTCCATAATTTTGGGATGGCTCAGAAGAAAAGACTCGATTTCCGCCGGGTAGATGTTTTCACCGCCCCGGATGATTAAGTCTTTAATCCTGCCGGTAATGAAATAATACCCGTTTGAGTCAACCGTTGCCAAGTCGCCCGTATGTAGCCATCCGTCTTCATCAAGCGTCTTTTTCGTCTGTTCTTCCATTTTGTAATACCCGGTCATCATCGAAGCGCCGCGGATACACAGCTCGCCCTGCATTCCAGTCACCACTGTTTCACCAGTTTGCGGATCGATAATCTTCGCAGCATACCCAGGCATGGCATTCCCCACACTGTCAATCCGACGGGATAGAGAATCCGCCGCCGAATTCATGATACTGACCAAGCCCTCAGTAGATCCGTATAATATTCCAAATTCCTTAGCCCCCAGTTTTTCAACCACCGACTTTGCCACTTCCGGCGGACAAAATGCTCCCGCAACGTTCCCCCCACGTAGCGACGACAAATCATACGCCCGTGTTTCCATCTCTTCGACCGCCGCCACAAACATCGTCGGCGTTCCCGAAACTGCTGTAGCTCGACTCGCCTCCATCACCTGCAGCATTTCCTGCGCCCGAAAGTGTTCCACAACCGACACCGTGGCCCCCACTATCAATGCCGAAATAACGGTGAGGCAGCCATATGCATGAAAAAATGGCAACGGCACACAAACAACATCTTCCGATGTCAGGCCCTGTCTCTCCGCAATGGCTCTTGTGTTTTCGATATAAGCCGCATTGCTAAGCATTGCGCCCTTCGGCGCACCGGTAGTGCCGGACGTATATTGAAGAGTAAAAACATCGCTGCCGGAAACAGTTTTTTCTCTTTCCGCCGCCAATTCATCATCAATCTTCGCCCCGCCTGCCAAAAACTCTTGCCAAGTTAACATCCCCGGCTGAGACGTTTCGTCCAAAAACACTATATGCTGAAGTTGCGGCAGATGCTTCTTTACTTCTTGCAAAGCTTCCGCATACTCTCCGGGCCGTCCTGCGCCATTGACCAAAAACAGCAACCGAGTATCCGACTGTTGCAAAACATATTCCAATTCAAAGGCGCGGTAGTTTGTATTGACCATCACGAGCGGAAGCCCTGCCATGGCGCAGCCAAACTCCACTATCATATATGCCGGAATATTCGGCGCCCAAATCGCAGCATGATCTCCCCGTCCAATTCCGAGTCTGGCTACTGCTTTTACCACCCGTTTTGCCGAATCCTGAAGTTCAGCGTAAGTCAGACTTAATTCTCGCTGTGGGTACAGCAACGCGACTTTATTTGGATACTCTTGCGCCTTTTTCCGCAGCAAGTCGCCAAGTGTCCGAATGCGAACCGACTCCAGATCCTGCCGGATCATATCACGCAATTTACGAGCTCGTTTGGTAAGTAAAAAAACATGCTCAAAATCAGGCGGGTGTAGTATTTTCTGCATCAACAACCCATCGTCATCAAACCATCGGGGTAATGCACCCCCGATAAAATAGCCACGCCGTCGAAGAATCTCAACTGCCACCCCAACCCACGGCTCAGTCAGTCGCAAAAACACCTGCCGAATGACTGTTCCTGCAGAGGAAGCTTCACTTTCCAAAACCGCCAACCGAGTTTCAAAGTCACTGCCAATCCGGTTAAAAGTCAGCCGGGCTACTCCTGCTTCATCAAACACCCGTAACGTTGCTTGCGTTTCAATATGGACAGGTAACGGAGCGATCGAAATTTCAAAGATATGCCCCCAGTCCGACGAGGCATAAAGAAACCGCAGGATTTGCTCATATATCGCGGGAAAATACAATGTCTGCGAACGCTGCTGAAATGCCCGAAACACTACCAGCGTCGACACCCGGCCTTCATGAACTGTTGATTCACCCAAAGCCTTTGCATAGGAATCGGCAGGCATCAAATCCACTTCCAACGCCATCTCGACAAACTGATTATCACGTACTATTTGCTGCGTAAAAAGATGATTGCAAACCGCTTCGCCCCAAATCGACGCCAACTTTCTCCGGCGAGGGATTTCCGAAAGCGACTGCTCCATCAATTGAAACGCCACATCCGTCTGACGATAGTCATGGCGCACCATTAACTGACCGTGTTCGTAAAGTCCGTGGTTCGGCGACGACGACCGATAGAAGGCCACATGTCCGATAACAGCGCCGTCCGATGTTCTCGCTACCATCCGCCACGCATCGCCTTCTGCTTCTTGACGAATCAGTGCTTGTGAATCGTATACCGTCTTAACCGGATAATTATCCCCATATACTGCCCGATAAAGTTTCACGATGCCTGCCGCATCGGATTCTCGAAACAGATCGATGTCCCATGTCAGGGGCATTTTGCGTTCTCCCCCTTCAAATCATATCATTAGTGGTTTGTTTACACTTTTTCATCAACCGACGCAAGAGAATTATTGCGATCACTGCAGTACAGGCGCTAGCTGCCGGATGACTCCAAAAAACCCCCGTCTGACCCCAATGTTCTGCAAACAGCGAGGCCAACGGAATCCGCAAGCAAATCAAATACACAAACATAAGCGCCATCATATAAACAGGACGCTTGGATCCCTGCGACATTGCTGCAACTGCGTACAACAGAGGGGCAAAAAGGCCGGAGACTCCCGATGCCTGCATGGCAATCCCCCCCAGAAATTGCAACTCGGGCGTCGGCCGAAACCATCCAATTAACTCCTGTGGAAAAAAGAAGAATATACCCATGACCGGGGTGATAATTCCCCAGGATACAATCAAAAAAAAGTGCAATCCGTCCCGAATCCGGTCGTAATT
This sequence comes from Negativicutes bacterium, assembly GCA_035560855.1. Classification (GTDB taxonomy): domain Bacteria; phylum Bacillota; class Negativicutes; order UBA1444; family UBA1444; genus UBA1444. The sequence continues at coordinate 10,035 of DATMYT010000153.1, forward strand.
CCGCCGCCCCAGATTGAACCCGGTAAACGTCGCCAATGCATTACTTAGGCCCATGACTGGCAACATGATCATCATTTCCGAACGCGACATCAGGTTCCAGGCCCCAACGGCCACGGGGCCAAAGCGAGCCAGAATTCCATTCAGCATCATCAAGGCCACCGGACTGACCAGATACGCTGCCGTCACAAACATTCCCTGCCCCAGAATCTTTTGCCATGTTTGCAAAAAGCCTAGGTCAGGCAACAAGGACAGCTTTTCGCCGAACTTATCCCAAAGCTTATAGCCGATATAGATTGCAGCAACACTTTGCCCCGTGAAGGTTGCGATGGCAGCGCCCGTCACTCCCCACTCAAAAACAAAGATGCACAGCGGATCCAGTGCTATATTCAGCAAATTTCCCAACAACATCGCTTTCATAGGGGTTACAGTATCGCCTTGCGAAGTAAATAACGCCTCAATCGCCATAACGTATCCCATCACGGGAAATCCCGCCACCATCCAGAACGTATACCCTGTCCCTTGTAAGGCAATAGATTCACTGGCTCCAATGCCATAATAAAACAATCGACAAAAACCAGAGCTCATTAATGGCAAGAAAATCGCCATCAAGATCGTCATTAATGGCAATAGCGCGGCAGACACTCTGCGAGCGCCCGCATCATCGCCACTCCCACGGGCATAACTCATCAGAATTACGCTGCCCATTGCCACACCTTTTGCTATTGACAACGCCAGATAATTCAGTGGCAAGGTCATGGATACGGCAGCCAGAGGAATTTCCCCCAGCCAAGATACAAAAATTGTGTTCACATAGGTATACAGGTTTTGAAAAAACAGGGATACCATCAGAGGCAACGCCAAGCGTCCAAGCACATATGATACTTTTCCCTGCGCCATATCCACCGATTGTGCCACGCTTTTCACGCTCCCCTCCGTATTTATTTTCGCCAGTTGGTGTTTTTTTCCTGCCACCACGCTTCTTCCGCCTATAAAAAACTGCCGGCAAACCTTAATTTGCCGGCAGTTCCATGATTCATTGTCCTCTATTTGTCAAATATCTTGCTTAACGCGAACTTGTTCACCTGACGGTTTAGTTTTGCTAGGGAAGTTGTCAGCGGAATACTCTTCGGACAAACTTCCACGCAGTTTTGTGCGTTTCCGCAGCCGGAGATTCCTCCCGGCCCCATCAGTGCCTCCAGTCGGTTTTCTTTCTGCATGGCGCCTGTCGGATGCTGATTCATCAAATGAATCTGAGCCACAGGCGCAGGCCCAAGGAAACTGGACTTGTCGTTGAAGTTGGGACAAGCCTCCATGCAACAGCCGCAAGTCATGCATCGCGACAACGGATACACTTCCTCCTGCTGTACACGTGACATTCTGGGCCCCGGCCCAAGATCAGCAGTAGTATCAACTGCTACCCATGCCTGCACTTTTTTCAGATTATCAAACATCTTCTGCCGATCCACCATCAGGTCCCGAACTACCGGGAATTTAGACAGCGGCATCAGCCGAATCGGTTGAGTCACGCTATCTACAAGACATGAGCAAGCCTGACGCGGCACGCCGTTGATCATCATGGCGCAGGCGCCGCAGACTTCTTCCAGGCAATTGCACTCCCACACCACAGGTTTGATCTTCTTCCCATCTTTGGTGACCGGATTTTTCTGAACCGCCATCAGAGCTGACACGACATTCATACCCAAATACCACGGAACCACAAATTCTTCGGTATAGGGTTTTGAATCCGGTAAATCCTGGCGCTGTACAATCAGATGAACGGTTTTCTGTGTATCGCCCATCCTATTTCGCCCCCTTTGCGGCCTGACTGGCGTCTGTTTTCTTAGTGTTATCCACGTCATAACGACGGGCACGCGGTTGAAGCAGGGACGTATCCACCGCTTCATAGCTGAACTGCGGTCCGTCCGGCGACCATGTCGCCTTGGTGGTCTTCAGCCAGTTTTCATCATCCCGTTCCGGGAATTCCGGTTTGAAGTGACCGCCGCGACTCTCATTGCGACGCAATGCACCCTGAGTAATGACCCTGGACAGTTCCAACATATTCCACAACTGGCGGGTAAACATTACCACTTGATTGGCATGTGAGGAAGAATCACTGACCCCTACATGTTTCCAGCGTTCCTGCAGTTCAGCCAACTTATCATCGGTTTCCTGCAGTTTTTTGTTGAAGCGTTGGATGGTGACGTTTTCCGTCATCCAGTCACCCATTTCT
>DATMYT010000154.1:0-10486 GCA_035560855.1 Negativicutes bacterium
CCAAGACCCTTAGCCACCGCAAATGCAATACCCGCGCCAATAAACGGCCCAACGACAGGCACCCAGGAATAAGCCCAATCAGAATCCCCTTTGTCGGCAATCGGGCAAATGGCATGCGCAATACGTGGACCAAGATCACGGGCAGGATTCAATGCATAGCCTGTTGTACCACCCAAGCTAGCACCTAATCCTACCACCAGGAGACCAACCATGTAGGGACCGTATCCCGGGCTCATTGCTCCTACGTTTTTTGAAAATATTGCAAAAATAGGAAATACCAACATGAACGTAGCAATAATTTCGCAAACCAAATTTTGCGAGTAATTCCGAATGGCAGGTCCTGTACAAAAGACGGCCAATTTAGTGCCTTTATCTTGTGTTAGTTCCCAATGTCCACGGAAAAACAGCCAAGTAATACAACCGCCGGCAATGCCGCCAGCCACTTGTACAACCATGATAATTATTGCATCAGAAGCTGAATAGACGCCGTTTAAGAGCTTGGCCAACGTAACTGCCGGATTGATATCAGCTTGTGGGGCACCACAAGAGATTGCCACAAAAACCCCCAGCATAACGGCAATTCCCCAACCAAGAATGATGTTTAACCAACCGGCCCCTTCTGCCTTCGAGTTTTTCAACAATGAGTTTGCATTTACACCATTACCAAAAACAATGAGTACTGCTGTTCCCAAAAATTCGCCCAAAAACGGAGTTGCCATAACTAATAACCCTCCTTATTCTTCCCATTGTCCTATAAATTTTCCCCGATTATATTTGCGCGCTAGAGACTCCCCTCCTTTCAAAACACTAAGCTGCGTAGCCCATTGTGAGGCGCTGGCAGTACAAGTTGATCCACTAAAAATCCATTATCTTTAATGGCATTGCTACCCGCCCGAACAGCAGCCGTTACAGCCCCCACGTCACCGGTCAACGTAACGATGGCTTTCCCCCCCATACCGCGAGCCAGCCGGACTTCGAGCAATTCAACAGATGCAGCTTTTGCCGCCACATCAGCAGCCATAATCGCAGAAGCTACAGAATAGCTTTCAATAACACCCAGTGATTTTAATTCCTTTACTTCCGTACAACCTGACAAAGCGGGGAATATGCTGTCATGCGGATTCGGAAGGACAAACTCGTCCACTACATTATCGCAGCCGCCCACTTCTTTACCGCTCCGCATGGCACTTTGCACGGCTCCCACATCTCCTGCCACCATGACCACATACTTGCCGGGGCACATAGCCTGGGCCATGACTATTTCTACATTGGCGGCTTTCAGCATGGCATCCGCAGTAAGTATGCCTCTTGTAATATTTTTTAGTTCCAATAAGCCGATTGCGCGTTTCATCTTTTTTTACCCCCTGTTATCTTAGGCCTGTCGTATACCGATACAAGGCTCCACAGAAAAAACCTGCCCTGAAATACTGGCATGCAAATTGGCGGATACCGCAGCGCCGTCCGGAATTCTCCCGATCAGATCGCCTTTCTTCACAAAATCCCCCACTTGCACGATGGCTTTCGTCGGAGCGCCCAAGTGCTGTGAAAGAGGCAAATAAACTTCCTTGGCAACAATTTCTTCCGCGCTCAGCGGCGCCTTCACATCATATTGACTCAACCCCAGCCGCGCCACCAACCGCTTGGTAGGAATCAAATGATATTCACGGTTGGAACGCACTTTCTCCGGTTTATTATGGTGCGTATTTTTTATTCCGGCTTTGGCCAGTTGTTTTTTTAGTTCACTATTGACTCTACGCGGCGACAGCCCCATTGTGCAGGCAAAATTATCACAGGCCCCGCATTCAGAACACAGGAAAGCTCTGGATAACACTTCCGAATCATTACTTTGTCCGCGCCCAATGGCCTGCATAATGCGATGAGGTTCAAGACTGTGCCCCAGCAAATTTCTCGGGCACGCTTCCGTACACGCCAGACAATTGCAGCACACAGCTTTAGCTCGGTTGGCAATCATTTGCCAAGTAGTATTTCTCTGGATGATCAGGGGATGCTCTGCCGGCAGCACCAAGATCCCTCCTGTTGTTTTGGTCACTGGCGCATCCTCTTCAATGAGTTTTCCCATCATGGGCCCGCCGTCAATCACAGCATACGGTCTGACCAGCGCTCCCCCCGCCAAATTAATTAGTTCCCGCACTTTCATGCCAAGCGGAACTTTCAACGTAACAGGCTTACCGACAGCGCCGCCAACGGTAACATATTTCTCCGTCACCGGTTTGCCTTCCAGCGCATTTGCAATATTGATCAAAGTTTCTACGTTGGCCACAACGACGCCCACCTGCAGGGGAAGGCCGCCTTCGGGTACAATCCGCCCTGTTACTTCATGTACAAGCACCTGCTCATCCCCTGCCGGGTAAATATCCGGCAGGAAAAACAGGGCTACGTCTTGTCCGCCCGATGCTTGAATCGCCGCCTGCAAATTGGCAGCCGCTTCTGTATATTTCCGTTTGAGGCCGATATACCCCCGTTTGGCGCCAGTAGCCAGCATAACTGTTTTCAGCCCCAGCACCACTTTTGCACTTTCACTGGCCATAATAAGCTGATGCGCTCTAAGTAGCGGTTCACACTCAGCGCCATTGGCAATCACCAGATCAACTTTTGCATCTATTTTTATGTGGGTCGGAAAGCCAGCCCCGCCAGCGCCCACCACCCCTGCCGCTTTTACAGCAGCGACAATCTCTTCACGCATTTATACCGACTCCCCATCTATCCGATTTCTCACTTTTAGATAATGGAAAAAGCATCCACCAGAACGCAGCGTCTTTGACGAGTAAAGCTACGGGCCGAGGTTAGCCCTTCGCCTGTCGGTCCTGCAATCGTAAAAGTAATAAACCCTTCGCCGCCCACACCGATTCCTGCAAAGGAAGGAGCATTTTTGACAAAGATTGTTGTTTCAATGGCTTTGGCATACTTCGTCATGTTTTCTACATTTTTCGAATGCATAATCGCCGTGTGGCGATTGCCATGCTCAACTTTTACGGCAAGCGCAATGGCGGCTTCGATATCTTTCACTTGAACCACCGGCAACACCGGCATCATCAGTTCTTCCACCACAAAGGGATGATCCGGTCCTGTTTCGCAGATCACAACACGGATATCATCCGAAACCTCAATGCCGATTTTGCTCAAGATATATTTTGCATCTTTTCCCACAAAGTCTTTATTCGGACCATAAGATTTTTTTGGTTTTTCCGTACAGCCTTCGCTTATTTTTTCTTCGGTGACAGTCAAAACGAGATCCATAAGACGCTCCAGCATCGTTCCGGAAATGAGATACGCACCATATTTCTGCATGTAGGAAATCAAAGCATCGCCAATAGACCCAACAGCAATGACTTCTTTTTCCGCAATACAAGGCAAGTTATTATCAAAAGAGCAACCGGCCACAATATCACGCGCCGCTTTTTCTATATTTGCAGTATCATCGACAACCACCGGCGGATTACCGGCGCCTGCGCCAATCGCCTTCTTGCCGGAAGACAGAACCGCTTTGACAACGCCCGGTCCACCCGTCGCGACCAACATATTAATTCCCGGATGTTTCATCATAGCAGTGGCTGCCTCAATGGAAGGTTCGGCGACGGAGGTCAATACATTGGCAGGACCGCCTGCCTTGACAACCGCCTCATTCAAAAGTTTGATTGTCTTCATCGACGTATTCTTTGCTGTGGGATGGGGACTGAAAAATACCGTATTCCCAGCGGCAATCATGCCAATTCCGTTACAAATCACGGTCGCTGCAGGGTTGGTTGTCGGCGTGATGGCGCCAATCACACCATAAGGACCCATTTCAATCAAAGTAAGGCCGCGGTCTCCGCTCCAAGCCTTGGCTTCCAAATCTTCCGTTCCGGGAGTTTTGCGCGCAACCATCTGATTTTTAATAATTTTGTCAGTTACCCGGCCCATTCCGGACTCTTCGACTGCCATTTCCGCCAGCATGGTTGCATTCTCATAAGCGGTATCTCGCATCGCTTGAACCAAGGCTTCCCGTTTTTCAATGGATAAAGTCCGCAACTCTTTGTAAGCAACTCTTGAAGCGGCCACCGCTTCATCCACGGTAGCAAAAATCCCACTTGTATTCTCCGGACTTTCGTCCTGCATTTGCGATAGAACCTTCGCTGCTATTTTTGCAATTAATGCCTGATCTACACTCATCCTTTTTCCTCCTCCCAAGGTCGACTGTTATTTTAAAGCAGCCAAACCAGCCGTAGCAACACTCATGTCTTCCTCAACCGAACCACCGCTTACACCCAATCCACCAATCATGGTTCCGTCTTCAACAATTGGGAATCCGCCGCCGAAAACCACCAGCCTGCCGCCAACTGTCGTATTAAGCCCGAATAAAGATTGCCCCGGCACTGCCAATGCCGCCGCTTCATGCGTAGGCATCTTTAGCGCAGCCGCAGTGTAGGCTTTATCAAGGGAGATGGAAACGCTGGCCAGCAATGACCCGTTCATGCGGTGCTGCGCAACCAGATTGCCCCCCATATCAACAACGGCAATCACCATCGGCACACCGATTTCTACCGCTTTGCGCTCAGCTGCTTCGAGTATTATTTTTGCTTTGCTTAACAAAAAATCACACCCTCCATTCATCGTTTCCGGATTTTTTTCTTGCAGCACCGACAGCACCTTGCGCTTGACGATTGCCACGATCTGCTCCTGCTCCACACACCGCGCCAAAACATACAATAAGTCAGAAAGTCGGTTCAAATAGAGAGCTACCGGAGTTGATACATCTTCTGCTTTTTTTAGCCTCACAACACACCGCTCAGCCCGACGTACCATCGTTCGTGACAAATCAAGCGCTGCGCTCGCTGTACATGCACCTGAAACCACAAAATAAGGCTGTGGAATTCGTTTTTGCTCCAAGGAGTCAATGACCGCCTCCAACCGGCAAACATGATTCCCGGTAATGCGATACTCCTTTTCCTGCAGAAACTCTGTCGCCAAATCCGCATTCAAGTCGATCAATTCCACTTGAATGCGCTGTAATATGTCAACAGCCCAGGACTCACTGAGCATAGACTTTGCCAGTCCCATGGCGGCGCTTGCTTCATCCACAGTCCCATAAGCTTCCACCCGCACATGATCCTTGAACACTCGTTGCTTGCTTAGTAAACTGGTTTGCCCTTCATCGCCGGTTTTCGTATATACTTTCATCCGCTATTACTCCTCGAGTAGCTCTTTTTTTAACTCGATGTTATCGACAATGCCAATAATGGCAGCATCTACCGCCGCGTTGGAACTACCCATCAAAAAACGAGCCGAGCTTCCCGCAACGACAAGAACGATTTCACCCGTACCCGCGCCGATGGTATCGACGGCAACCACAGGAATGCGGGATTGATTCTGCTGAAATTTCATCGGTTGAACGAAAAGCAATTTTTTGCCGACAAGAGTTTCATCCTTTGGTGTTGCTACCAATGTACCGACTATTTTTCCTATCCACATACAATCATTCCTTTCATTCCCGCCGCAGCCGACTAACCAGGAGCCTGAACAATTTCTATCCCATATTCACGGGCAACATCTCTAGCCAGAGAAGTAACAATAGCATTTTTGTCGATTACAATTCTTTTCAGGCCCTTGCTGGCACTACTCTTTACGGTTTCAGCATCCACCAGACTTTTCTTGCCGGGCGGCGCCCCTTGATTCTCGCGCAGGATATCCGCGGATTTTCTATCGATGCGTTCGATAAGCTTTTGACTGGCGGCAGCCAAACTATCCACAGCCACCAATTCAATTCCATAGCTGGCAATTTTTCTTAAATTTTGTCTCAATGCCTCCGCAAAGCCGGGAGAACTTTTGCCCATATTCATCTTGATTCGCCAGCTATCCTGAGGATCGGCCGCGTTACTGGCAGCCAATATGGGTTTCCCCAGCATTAAGCCTTGCAAAATCAAGGTTGACGGAAGCGAATCAGCCAATGTATAGGCCAGCTTCGCCGCCGTATTCTGAGTCAGTACGGGTACCAGAACCAGATCGGCCTCCCGCAATAGCTTGCCGGGATATGGAGATTGCGTCGTAATCAAGGGGATATTGCTTCCGAGCTGTTCCTTCAGCCGCTCTATGTCGAGCATTTTTTCCGCAGCTGCCGAAAGAACGATGCTCACGTCCACATGGGCAGCTTGGATTTTCTGTAATTCGAGCAAACTCTGCTCAAACCCGATGGTCCCGCCCGTGTAAATCGCCAAAGCCCGCTTATAGGATTGATCCGTTTTTTCAGTGGGCGGCTGTGTTTCCATTCCCAATTTCCGCATAACCTCAGCGGTCACCCATTGCACCAACTCTTCATTATTCATGCTATACATCCTCGCATTGCATCAATTTGACCTGATCGCCATTCTTTAGTCCAACGGCATTGGCCTCATCAGTATCAATATGAAACTCCAGGCAAAATCCCGGGTGTACCCGAATCAATACATTCTTGAAAATGCACCCCCGCGGACCCGGAACCTCAACCGTAACGTGATCCCGATCGTGCACTCCGAAGCGTTGCGCATCATCGGGCTGCATATGAATATGCCGCCCGGCGCAAATCACTCCTTCTTGTAGCGTAATTGCACCGCCAGGCCCTGCTACAACAACCCCAGCCGACCGGGCAATATCTCCCGAGTCGCGTAGCGGCGGTGCAATACCCAACCCAAATCCATCCGTACGTGAAATTTCAATTTGCGTACGCTCCCGCAAGGGGCCTAGAACCCGTACACTTTGAATAACGCCTTTGGGGCCTACAAGCGTTACTGTTTCTGCAGCAGCAAATTCACCCGTTTGTTTCAGATCATTTTTCCAGGTCAGAGCATGACCTGTTCCGAACAATTTTTCGCAATCCTCAGCAGAAAGATGAATATGTCGATTGGATACGCCCACGGGTATACCCTTTCCCAATCCATCATCTGCTGATGATTTTGATAATTCGGCTACAACTTGCTCTACAATTCGTTTCATCATCGCCTGATCCACAAAACTCACCTCATTGGAACGGTCTATACTTATGTTGGAAATTACGCCTGAACTTCAATCCCCTTGGGAAGTATCTTTTCAATGTCTGTATGGGGACGCGGAATGACATGAACCGAAACCAGTTCGCCTACGGCTTTTGCCGAAGCAGCGCCCGTATCCGTCGCCGCTTTCACCGCGCCGACATCGCCCCGCACAAACACCGTGACCAACCCGGAACCGATTTTTTCATACCCTACGAGAGTAACATTCGCCGCCTTAACCATAGCGTCCGCTGCCTCAATGGCTGCTGTCAGGCCTTTTGTCTCGACCATTCCCAAAGCTTCTCCGCGCATATTGACTCGCCTCCTGTGTTTTTTTATCTATTTTTTCCATAGTGAATACACGTTATTTTGGGATCACCTTTTTTGCGGGGACATGCAGGATCATTGCACAGATTGCATCCCTCCGCTTTCAGTGTTTCGTCCTCTTCCGGCTCTTCTGCTGCGGTTTCTGTTACGGCTTCGTTTTCAGCTTCTACTTTTTCTTCGATCTCGGCTTCGGCTTCAGTCTCTACTTCAGTTTCAGTCTCAGTCTCAGTTTCAGCTTCAACTTCAACTTCAGCTTCCACTTCCACCTTGGTCTCTATCCTGGACTCAGCCGGCAACCCCATCGTTTTTGCCCCCACAGTTTCCTCGGAATCCAAAATACAAGCTAACTGTGGATTGGGTCTGGGTATCACATGCGTTGCCACAACTCTACTCACTTTTCTCGCAGCCGCACTGCCAGCTTGCACCCCAGCCTTGATGGCGCCAACATCACCGCCAAGCTTGACCAGAACCTGGCCACCGCCTTTTGCCAGTTCATATCCAATGAGTTCAATATTTGCGGCTTTTACAGCCGCATCCGCCGCTTCTATCGCTGCAACCAAGCCTATAACTTCGATAAGCCCTAATGAATTTTGGACCATGCATTCACCTCCCCCATGACATTCTCCAGTTTACCGGAGAACTTTTTACGCCTTGCCTTCAAGCCCCTTGGGAAGTATCTTTTCAATGTCCGTATGGGGACGCGGAATGACATGAACCGAAACCAATTCGCCTACGGCTTTTGCCGAAGCAGCGCCCGTATCCGTCGCCGCCTTCACCGCGCCGACATCGCCCCGCACAAACACCGTGACCAACCCGGAACCGATTTTTTCATACCCTACGAGATTAACATTCGCCGCCTTGACCATAGCGTCCGCTGCCTCAATGGCTGCTGTCAGACCTTTGGTCTCGACCATTCCCAAAGCTTCTCCGCGCATATCGACTCGCCTCCTTGTTCCTTTTTGTTTTTTACCGCTTACTCTTTAGTAGACTTGGGACCCTTCCCGAAGTATTTTTTGGACTATGTCACGAACGAGCAGATACAATTCTGTTGAATCTTGCTCTTGGGACTCCGTTTCTTCCGATTGCTTTTTAAAAGGAATTCCTTTGACCAAACGCGCGGCATTATAACCAAAATTTCGCCAGTCTGCGAGCGTTCCCGGATTCGTCAAAAGGAACAATGGCTCTTTAGCCGGCAATTTGTCTGTTTGAATGGACAAACCTTCCGGACCGATGCCGACTCCCACCCCAAGCTTTGAAGCACAAGCCGCTTGATTCGATAAAGCAATCACATCCCTGTCCTCGCCCGGCATGACCATGTAGGGAATCCCCTCTTCTTCCATGCCCGCTTGTACTTCCCGTATTTTGCGTTCACAACCCGAATGATTGAAAACGCAAATTGCTATACATGGTTTTACCCGATCTGGTAACATTTCGACCTCGCCTCTTTGTCGAAGTACGACAGGACCAATCCAGTTGCCACCGCATTGCGTGGACCTTCACATCCCCGAATATTCCCCCGGCCGCAGACAATGCCATATTCAGACAATGCATCCGTCACCATATCCGCCACTTCAAAATCCAAGGCGGATCCGCCTACCAGCACAACAAAATCGATATGCCGAATATTGCCGGTTGGTGCCACCCGTGCCAGGGCGCGGAGTGAGTTGGCTACAAATACCCGTTTTTTGGCTTCTCTACGTACAAGGCGAATCTTATCCAAGGTATGGGCCGTTGGAATTGGAACCATATCGTCTTCTTTTAGGATAACCACGCGGGAAAACACCTGAGGTGAAAGATGGTTCTCATAAAAACGCACGGTCCCATCCTCCAGCCGAATATGAAACAAACTCTCAACCTTGGCCAAAGGATATTTTTTGATGTCTTCCGATAAATCAAAATCATTTAATCCGAGTTCTGAGTTGATCAGCATGGTAACCATATCGCCGGCACCCGCCAAATGAATAGATAAGACTCTCTCATCTCTGGTAATAATGGCGGCATCTGTCGATCCGCCACCCATATCAAGGATAGCCAGCGGCTTATCCGTACCCGGCGTTGTCAACGCCCCGTCAATTGCCATATTGGCCTCAACACCGGCAATGACGACTTTTACGCCTAGCTCCTGAGTCAACTTTCGGGCAATTTGCTGCATCGGCAAGCGGCTTGTCTTTACCATCGCCGCCAATGCTACCGCATTTTCCAGGGCAAATTCTCCGGCAAGTCCCCCTTGTACTTTTTGCGGTACAAAAGTGTCAACCGATAAGATGTCCTGTATTTTCATATCTGCAAGAGGTTGCTCCGTTAGTTCACTCATTACCTGACGAACTCTTTCGAGCATGCCGCCAACATGTGTTCCTGCCTCGCCTTGAACATCAAGAACAGGATGCAACCGTTCCACAGTTTCCATGATGGTAGCGGCGCCTGCCTCAACATCAATATCGGCCTTGCCTCTTTCTCCAAAGACCGTAATGAATCCAGCGGGAATGGTCCGGGCCTTTACATCCCCTTGCGGCGTCCGTACAACAACAGCCGACCGATTGCCAATCAACGCTCTGGCAATGGGTACAATCAGCTTTGTCTCATCGGAGGACAACTGAAATACGGTGGCAATACCGTATGGGTTTGACAAGGTTTTGATGGTCCCCCCCGCCTCGGCTACTTCCACCGCTGCGAGCATACCAATGGGAACCCTGTCAATTAAGGTGACTTCATCAACGATGGGTATTGTTCGGCTTAATCGATTGGCAATAAGCACCGCGTCATCTTGGCGCACGATAGCCGCCTGAAGATCAACGCCTCTTGCGATAACCGAGTTCAGCTCCGTTGCAGCATCTTCAAAGTCAATATTTTGTGGGATGACGCAAATGATCTTTTCTCCCGCCAAAACACTTGCCAATTGGTTGAACAATACCGTTTTTCCGACTCCGAGCCCCAAACCTCCTGGTGTAGAAGGGTTATGGCCAATCATCGTTGATTCCGTGATAATGGTTTCGGTGATCGTTTCCATTGCCAAATCGCCAATGACTGGTGTTGCTTCGTTTAAGCGAATTTCAGTCAGATCAGACATCAGCAAGCTGGATTTTTTTAGCGCTTGCTCAAGCGCGATCAGAATTCCCGGCACATTGGCGGTTGTCCCTTTGATCCCCGTTGTTTTGACA
>DATMYT010000155.1:0-3552 GCA_035560855.1 Negativicutes bacterium
GGTTTTCGCTTCAGTTGTGCATTTTTTTGATGCAAAAAAAGAATCCCGCGCGATTTTGCGGGATTCTTTTGATTTCCGAAGCCTTCCGAAGCTTTAGTTCAAGTCGTTTTTCGAGTATTTTGCGCCTTTGAGCGTAAGTTCCAGTGCCAAGCCCTTCTCGGTAATTTCATACATCCACACGCCAGGCGACACGGAAATAGCTCCCTGATAGGCGCCACCAGACACGCTGTCGGTAGCGGCCGCCGTAGCTTGTCCGCCAAACTGCCATCCGTTATTGGTAAAGTCGTTCAGTGCATTCTCATTTTCAAAAATGAACACCATATTGTAAGTTTTGGCACCGAGTCCAAAACCGGCCGTGCCTGTAACCATATCCATAAAAGTTTCATGGTTGTTGCTATTGTTCACAGCCATTCCCTTGCCGGTGCCCCCGCCGACAAACAGCAGTTTCACGCCCCAATTGCCAAACACGGCATATCCGGCGGCGTTCTCGACATATCCCCGTGCCGAGGGCTGCAGATCATACAATTTCAATAGCGTTTTATTCGAGATATCCCGAATATGCTGGCGTTTTTCTGCCACGCTGGCGGCGCTGGCAACCGACAAAGACAGCAGCGTCAACATCAATACTGCAGCCAAGACCTTAGTAATCGACTTCATTTTCATTCCAGTACCCCCTTAAGCAAATCAATTTTTGACAGCAATTTTCATAGTGCCGTCTTACCTAAGATTCGGCAATTATGATAAAAATCCTGCAAAAACGACCGGCTGAAAATCATGCGGGGTCCGTATCCGGTACCACAGAGCCAAAATTTATTAAGGGCGAATGATGAAAAAGCTGCCAATCGAAGGCTAAAACGACCTCCGCGATTTCGGGATCGAATTGACCGCCCTTATTCTTGGCGATCTCTTGACGAACCTCTTCGGCGTTCTTCCCCTTACTGTAAGGTCTATCAGTCATCATGGCGTCAATCGCATCCGCGATGGCGCATATTCTAGCAAGCAAGGGGATCTGTTTTCCTGCCAGCCCCAAAGGATAACCGGTTCCGTCGAACCTTTCATGATGCATAAAAACAACATCTGCCGCCTTATGCAGAACCGGATCGTTCTTGACCAAGTCATAGCCGACCCGTGGATGATTTTTCATCAGTTCATACTCATCCTCGGTCAATTGACCCGGCTTAATTAAAATAGTATCTCCAATAGTTAGTTTTCCTATATCGTGAAGTAGCGTTCCCAAATTCAGAGTCAAACTGTCGGCTTTCGGCAGCTTCATTGCTCTGGCAATCTCCATGGCAATCTTATTGACCCGCAAAGAATGTTGGATGGTCCCCGGATCCCAAATTTCTAGCGCTTTTAAAAACGCCAATATCGTAGGTTCATGCAGTTGCGGCAATACATCTGCTGACCCGTGAAAAAAACGGCTGATAAACTTGCGAGTCACTTCCGCTTTCATCTCTGGAGATTGCGTCGTAAGATTCAATGGCTCGTCATCGCCTGCGGGCAGTGAAAATGCACAGGCGAAATTTCGACCGGCACTCTTCGCTTTATACAGGGCGTCATCCAGTTGGCGAAACATCTCCTGAAACGTCGCCGCAGTTTCGGTCGAAGACATCCCAATGCTGACCGTCAATCGCCCTTTGGGTTGAAACTCAGCGCCGGGGAAATTGTGGGCTTCCACCGCGACGCGAATCCGATCCGCGACCATGGCAGCCTGCGTCACTTCGGTCTCAGGCAACACAATGATAAATTCTTCTCCGCCGAAACGCCCGATAATATCCTCATCCCGCAAATGCTGCCGCAATACATCGGTCATCTCCACCAGAATGGCGTTTCCGCTCTCGTGCCCGTGCAGATCGTTGTAGTTGCGAAAAAAATCAATATCCACCAGCAAAACAGACACTGGACCGGTAGGCTCGGCAAAAGCCTGCATCAGCAGATTGCTGACATAGGAAATCGTATAGACCCCGGTAGCCACATCATGAACAGACATCTCCTCCAAACAGTCATTCGCTTGAGCCAGATTGTCAATGGCCTTTCGCTTAGCCTGCTCTGCCTGTTGAATGTTTCGGATCGAATAGTAGTATATTCCATATCCTACGGCGGCACCGGCGACACCGCACAACAACAAAATCAGTGCTGCGCAAGACAGCACCCCATCAAGACGGTTTTGGACCTGCAAAATGCCATAGGATTTACCCTTGTACTGCAACTCGTGTTGAGTTGAAAAAGCTAGCGCATTCGTTGGCACAGCAGGTTCTTCCTTATGGATCAGCCGTGAATCTGTATCATACACAACAACATCCACGATGTCAGGAAACCACTGCCGATGCCTGGTGATTTCAATAAATTTAGGTATGGCAAACTGCCATAATTGCGGATTTTCCGCAATTGCCTGTTGCATCCTTTCAGCGAGCAGTTGGCTGTATTGCAGGGAATCATCCCGAATATGGCGGATTTCAATTAGCACGTACAAGGTCGCCGGCGCCACCGTTATCAGGATGGCCAGCAAATAAGCAAATAATTTGATTCGCGCCGTATGGGAACCATCCCCGCAAAATGCGCGCATTATTTTACTCTTTCCATGGCGTTGGAAGCGCCCCGGCGGCAAGAATCAGTTTACGACCTGCCTCGGAAAAACAAAAATCGATGAAGCGTTTGGCTGAATCCGACGGCTCATCCCGGTAAATAAAATATAAATTTTTCTTCAACGGATACCGGCCGGTTTGCAAATTATTGGCATTCATCTCTACTCCATTCAACGATAACGCTTTAATTTTTCCCCGATTTTCCGCCAGAGTTGCCGCATCTACAAACCCAATGGCATTGGGTGTTTTTAGCAATGTTTCCAGCATGGCGCCCTCACTGTAAAGAACTTTCCAGCTTTTTCTCGCCGCCGCCATTTGCAGTGCGGAGGAAAGCATCGGTATTTTTTGCACTAATACTGTATTTGTTGAATCACCTTCATACATGCATAAAGCAATAATCTCGGTGCCATTACGCCAGGTTGTTTTTCCCCCGGAATATATTTGAATTAACGTCTGCTCATCAATAGTTGTTTCCTCAACGGAAGAGGACACGGCGATCGCCAACCCAACCTCTGCATAGCGAATTTGTTTTAGCCCCTGCGCTTTTTCTTCCTGCGTGAGTGAACGCGACGCCAACCCTAGAGATATAGCCCCTTCCTTTATTGCCTTGATCGCTCCAATCGTACCGATGCTGCCGGGAACCTCGACTTTTGTGCCCGATTGGCGCCCATATTCCTCAGCCAGACGACGAGTCAACGAAATATTGGTGCCGGATCCAGCCACCAACAGAACATCCGAGTCCGCCAGCTTCACGTTCAGGTGCGCTGGAACCGTGCTTTTGGCACAGCCGGTGCACACAATCAATAGCAGGATGAATGTCGGATATCGCAACCATTTTTTCACTCTCAATCCCAACCTCAATTTTGCTAAAAATAATGAAAGGAACAGATCGCAATCTGTTCCTTAAGGATTCTCTTGCAACCTGGCAGTCATAGGTGCAGGCACCCTTAGACCCATAGCTTTGCGC
>DATMYT010000156.1:0-4749 GCA_035560855.1 Negativicutes bacterium
CTGCAGGCGCATTTCCCGAGCCGCCGCAACCGCTCACCAGAATCGCAAATGCGAAAATACCGGGAAAAATAAGTGAGATTCTTTTCCACAGAATGGTTGTCATTTGTTCGCCTCCCTTTTCTGTACCATAATAATATTAAGTGAAAGAAAGTTCAAGACTTCACGCGAATCTACAAGCCTCAAAATGAATCCCGGCAATAAATCACCGGGATTCTCGCCAACTATTCAAATCGATTTGAACATCCACAAGTAGTTGCAATGCAAAAAAAACATGCCTGCCTTTATCCCTGAAATTGGTTCTTTTCCCAAAGGCCCTTTTTCACCACACCAGTAGGGGCAGTGAATGTGCCAAACCCCTCCATTTGTCCTTCAACAAAATCGCCGACGTAACGCCGTCCATCAGGCCATGTGTAGATACCCCGGCCGGTCCGCTGATCTTCAACAAAATCGCCTTCATAGCGTTCTCCATTGGCCCAGGCGAAAACTCCACGTCCGTGTTGTTTATTATCAACCCAATCGCCTTCGTACCGATTGCCGTTAGCCCAGGTATAAACGCCGCGGCCATTGCGCTGATCATTGATATAGCTGCCTTCGTAACGATCGCCGTCAGCCCAGAAATATACACCTTTACCGCAATATTTATCATTAACATATTCACCCTCATAACGGTTGCCGTTCGCCAGTATCAAAATCCCTCGCCCGTTACGCTTGTCACCGATATATGAACCTTCGTAGCGATCTCCATTTGTCCAAAGAAAAATTCCTTTTCCTTCCCGCCGTCCATCCACATAGCTTCCTTCGTACCGGTTGCCGCTTCCCCAAATATATTTTCCTTTACCGGAAGCTACGCCGCCGGACAGACTTCCTTCATAACGGTCTGCAGCGATGCCGTCGCGATACCACTGTAAGGTACCACGTCCCGAAGCATATCCACCTGCATCCATTTCTCCAGACCATGTGACGGTTTCATTGGGTTGAGAATTATTATTCCAGACTTTGCCGCCTTTGTCCGTCAGAACCCAAGCTCCGCCGGCCGCCACCACGCCTGTCATCATCAGCAGCAGCGCCAATATAACCAAGCTCACTGGCTTGATTTTCATTTTATAGAAAATCGGCACGAGGAGGAGTAAACGCATCAATAATCACCGAGTCTTCTTCCAACGCTACAACACCATGCAGCACATTTTTTTCAGCATAATAAGTATCACCGGCGTGAACTGTCCGATTTTCTCCATTCACAGTTATGTCAAAACTGCCTTTAGCAATATATCCGACCTGGTCATGTTCTTCATGACGATGAGGCGTACCTACACCGCCTTTTTTAAACTGAAATTCAACCATCATGAGAGCCGGTCCATGGATCAGCACCCGCCGGGTAGTTTTATCACTGGTAGGTGTCACAGAAGTACTAGCATAGTCTACAATCAACGGGATCACTCCTCTACTAAAAAATTCATAACGGCTTCGGACATCGTATCAATCCGGCACATATCTTGATGCCGCGCTGTTTTGGCTGCCAAGCCAGCCAAGCCGACAGGAATCTTCCACCCGGTTTTTTGAGTTAATCTAGTTAACAATTGCAACGGTTCCTTTTCCGAGGTTGCCTCCGCATCACCAATCGCCGCCAGTACGCTGTCTGCAAACTTAAAGGGGCTGGCCGTACTGAGTACAATCATCGGAACCCCATCCTCTACCTGCGCCTCATAGGCGGCAGCAGCTTTCCATGCGACAGCTGTATGCGGATCCAGTAGATAATGTTCCTTCTCCCATACCTGGCGTATAATCTGACTAGCATCGGCTTCGGATGCCCAATCCGCCCAAAAATCCTTCTGGATTTTCTCGAGTGTGGCTGCATCTACTTCATACCGCCCCCGTACACTCAGTTTTGTCATCCAACCCCGTACACGTTCAGAATCTCCGTCCGTCGCGTGATACAGAAGACGTTCCAAATTACTCGAAATGAGAATGTCCATTGATGGTGAAATGGTCTGATGAAATGTGCGATTACGATCATATACGCCCGTGCGCAAAAACTCCGTCAACACATTATTATCGTTCGATGCACAAATCAGACGGCCTATCGGCAAGCCCATCCGCTTGGCGTAATATCCCGCCAGAATATTGCCGAAGTTTCCTGTCGGTACGCAGAAGTTGACCGCATCCCCCGAGCAGATTGTTCCTTTTGCGCATAACGAGTAATAAGCGCTGAAATAATAGGCAATCTGTGGTGCCAGTCGACCCCAGTTGATCGAGTTGGCAGACGATAATTTCAGCTGTTTTTGCGCCAACAAATCACGGATCACACTGTCGGCAAATATTTTTTTGACGCCGGTCTGCGCATCATCAAAGTTGCCTTCGACTGCCATGACACCAACATTCTTTCCTTCCTGCGTAACCATTTGGCGTCGTTGCACTTCACTGACGCCTTCGGACGGATAAAAAACCAAAATGCGAGTCCTCGGAACATCCTTGAATCCCTCAAGCGCCGCCTTGCCGGTATCACCGGAGGTAGCCACCAAAATCAACATGTCTGATGTTTCGGCCGTCTTATCCATCGCCAACGTCAAAAGACGCGGCATAATCTGAAGCGCCATATCTTTGAACGCGCTGGTCGGTCCATGCCACAATTCAAGGACAAAACGGGGTCCGACCCCGACAAGCGGAACGATATCTGTAACGTCAAAGTTGTCGGCGTATGCAGCCATAGCGCATTGTTCCAGTTCGGTCTCCGTATAGTCAGGCAACAGCCGCCCCAAAACGTCAGCCGCCAGTTTCACATAAGAAAGTGTTTTTTTCTCGGTCTGAACATCTATTACCGGTAGCGTCAAAGGAACAAACAAGCCTCCATCAACGGCAATGCCACTTCGGATAGCTTCAGCGCCGGAACACCGCTGTCCGGTTCCGCGCGTACTGGTATATTTCACTTCGTTCACGTCTCCCTTCAGGATCCCACCACTTGCAGTTCCTGCACAGTGCCCTTATTATAATGCGTCAGCATCTCTCCGGTAAAGTGCAAAATCTGTTTCAGTTCCTCATCGCTGGTTCCACTGCCTGCGTAAACCACCGACAATAAACTGCGAGTTGCCAGAGAGACTGCAGTACGGCGGGAGTCAGACGTAGGATTGCCGAATACGCCATGCTTGTCGCTGAGAAACGGTTTTCCGTCGGTCGAAACTTGATGGCCGCCTATATTAGTATAAGCGCCGTCATGCGCCCGACGATACACGACCTCACCCTCAATCTTATCCAAATCATACAATCCAAACGGCATGAGATATTTCAAGGAGCAATAGTTGCTGGCATCGACTGCACTATTGACGTAATAAACGCCTTTATGTTGCAGAACGCGTCTGACCAATGCTTCCGAAGCAGGTCGATATCGTGTTGGGTCAAAGTCCAGTTTCTTGTACATGTTGCGCACAGCCATAATGGGCGGCATGTGGGTTAGCCCTTCAATATTGTATATTTTCGCCACTTCATTTTGCAGTTTGAGAAACTCCTGGCTCAATGTAGGCGAAGAGCCAACGATACTGACATTATTGATCACCAAGCACCCCAGGCGACAATCTGGGCAACTTGCCAAAATTCCATCATCGATAGTCACTTTTATGCTCATTGGCGTTTCACCATGATTCACTTACTTCTCCCCCATTCACGACACGCAAATCACAACGTAATCAGCTCATACTTCACTGATCCCATACCAATCTTGGCGGCGTGACCAACTTGGATCATAGCGTCATTCCTGGGATTTGACAACTCAGCCAAGGTTTTCCCATGCCGCTGCGCCGTCAGATCCAGTGTCGCCTTGTCAATGGCCACTGGGTCAAAAGATGCCAAAATTCCGATATCCGGGATGCATTTTTCCTGTTTCACGTTGAAACAGTCGCATTCATTGGTCATGTCCACCAAAACGTTGATAAATAAGCACTTTCCTGGCTTTCCCTTCACTATACCAAAAGCATGTTCCGCCATGCTCTTCTGTGTATAGCCAGGCTCTGCATTCCAATCGTATTTCACCGCGTCGAAGCGGCACACAGCCAAGCACTCGCCGCAACCAATACATTTCTCGGAAATAATAAAGGCCTTGCCGCCTTTCTCAATAATAGCCTCCTGCGGACACCACTGAATACACTTTTGACAATAACGGCATTTATCGTGGATCACTTCCGGCAGCATTGCCGAATGCTCTCGCATTTTGCCCATGCGGCTGGCCAGTCCCATACCGATGTTCTTGATGCAGGCTCCCAGTCCCGTCATTATATGGCCGGTCACATGCGAGACCACGATCAAAGTGTCGGCGCTAACCACTTCCCGCGCTACTTTCACACTTTTATGCAATTCTCCATCGATCTGAACTTCAAATTCCGCATTTCCCGTCAATCCGTCAGCCATGATAAAAGGCGCGCCAGTCTGTTCAATCCCAAACCCGTGCCGATGCGCATGCATCAAATGTTTGACAGCATTCTCACGTTCCCCTTTGTAGAGCGTAGAGGTTTCCGTCAAAAACGGCTGTCCCCCGGCTTCCTTTGCCAAATCGACAATCTTACGGATCAACTCGGGTTTGACATGTGTAGTATTGTGCTTTTCACCGACATGAAATTTAATCGCCACGAAATCCCGTTTGGCTACCACCTGATTCAATTCTCCGGCGGCATAAAGTTTTTGCAGCGCATCAACCTGCTCCGAAGCAGCAGCACCATCAGCCACTTTTGCAAAAAAAACTTTTGAGTTCATTAAACAATCCTC
>DATMYT010000157.1:0-4758 GCA_035560855.1 Negativicutes bacterium
GGAAAGGAGCGGCGTATGGACGATGTAAAAGAATTGATTCTCGACCGAGCCCAAAGTCGTTTCGACCGGTTTGGCTTCCAAAAAACGACGATGGATGAAATCAGCAGGGACTGCAAAATATCCAAGCGAACCCTGTATGAACACTTTCAGGATAAGCAGCACTTGTTTGATTGTTTAATCGAACGGGAAGGTCACAAAGATCTGGAAACAATTTTTGCCCGCATGGGTGAGGTTCCTGACCCGCTTGACCGATTGATGCTATTATTGCGTACCTCTATCGCATTTTTCAGTGAAGATATCTTTCTGACACGCTTGTTAAAAAATGATGATGCACTGTTTTCCGCCATGTTAAACGGAAAATCACACCTTTTGATTACGGAACATCTGATCAAAATCATCAATGTCATTATCGCTGAGGGTCAGGAAAAAGGCCGAATCCGCATGGAAGTTAATGGGCAGGTTGCAGCTTATATCGGATTCAGATTATTTCAGGCATTTAGTTATATGAGAACAATTCCGTTTGACGCGGAAAAAGAAAAACAAGGCTTTTATACCGATGCATTGGTTGATTTTTTCTACAATGCGTTGGTAAAAAAATAGTGGAGGGGAAATTCAACATGATAACGAAAGAATGGCTCCAAGCTCACCAAAAACCGATTGCCACAGTTTTATTGATCGCACTTATCGCAATCGCTTTTTCACTATTTGCCAATTTTTCCGCTAAGAAAGAAGTTGCAGAGCAGTCGCCCTTAGTCCTGTCAACCATTGTAAAAGTAAATGGCGCTGATCAGAACGCTATTTATTCCGGTGAGGTACGCGGACGCTATGAAAGCTCACTCGCCTTTCAAGTGGGAGGAAAAGTGATACGAAGGAATGTAGAACTAGGCAGTAACGTAAATGCAGGCGACGTACTGATGGAAATCGATCCCAAAGACGTCCAGCAGTCTGTCAATATTTCTTCGGCTCAAGTTGCCGCCGCTCAATCTCAGTTAGCACTGGCTGAAACCAATCTGAAACGTTATCGGACCTTATATGAGCAAAATGCTGTTAGCCGCGCCATATATGATCAGTATGAAAATGCATATGCCGCTGCAGTTGCCGCCGCCAATCAGGCATCCGCTCAAAACGTTCAAGGGTCCAACCAGTTAGGCTATACTGCTTTGCGAGCCACCAGCGCCGGTGTGATTTCCAGTATCAGCGTAGAAGCGGGCCAAGTCGTCGCCGCTGGACAATCCGTGCTGACCCTTGTACAGGATGGCGAACGTGAAATTGAAATGGAAGTACCGGAAAACCGCTACGAAGAAATCCGCAATGCCCGTGAAATCAAAGTCTCTTTTTGGGCTCTGCCCGACCGTATTATCGATGGAACAGTCCGTGAAATTTCGCCGATTGCCGATAAAACTTCCCGAACTTATAAAGTACGAATCCATCTCACCAACCCACCGCAGGAACTGAAACTCGGCATGACCGCCAGCGTCAATACCGCCGTCGCGGTGCGCCGTCAATCGGCATACGTGCCGCTATCGGCGATCTATCAGACAGGCGTTAATCCCTCCGTATGGGTTGTCAGCAATGATATCGCCACTCTCCGTCCTGTCAAGCTTGGGGCTTTTGGTGATGGAACCGTCCAAGTGTTGGAAGGCCTCAACAACAATGAGGTCATTATCACCGCGGGGGTGCATAAACTGAAAGAAGGTCAAAAAGTCCGGCTGGCAGGTGAGGAAAAGTGAAGAACTTTAATCTGACCGAATTGGCCTTTCGACACAAGGAATTTGTTTATTTTACGATTGCCATGATATTTTTGGCTGGAATCTTCTCGTATCGCCAGTTGGGTCGAATGGAGGATCCCGATTTCGTCATCCGTCAGATGGTTGTTTCCGTTGCCTGGCCAGGCGCCAGTGCTCGGGAAATCGAAGAGCAGGTAACGGATAAACTCGAAAAAAAGCTGCAGGATACTCCTGGCATTGATTATCTTCGCAGTTTTTCGCGTCCGGGTCAGTCGATCATTTATGTGCTGTTGAAAGAAAGCACTCCGGAAAAAGACGTCCGTCCTACTTGGCTTGAAGTGCGCAACATGGTCAACGATGTGAAATCAACATTGCCAAGCGGCGTTCTCGGCCCTTATTTCAACGACCGCTTCGATGACGTTTTCGGCTCTATCTATGCACTGACCGGAGATGGCTTCAACTATGAAGAACTGCGTGATCGGGCCGAAAAAATACGTCGGATATTGCTCGGCGTACCTAATGTAAAAAAAGTGCAGTTAGTCGGCGTACAACCCGAAAAAATATTCATTGAAATGGAAAGCAGCAAACTCTCGCAAATGGGAATCGACCCCAACCTTCTCATTGCTGCAATAAAGACACAAAATGCGATGACAGCTTCCGGCATGGTCGAAACTTCCTCCGATAATGTCTACCTGCGAGTCAGCGGCATGTTCGAAGACATCGAAAACGTACGCAAAATTCCGGTCCGTGCTGCCAGCCGCACCTTTCGTCTGGGCGACATCGCCAAAGTTACACGCGGATTTGTGGATCCCCCGGACCCCATGATGTTTTTTAATGGAAAACCTGCCATCGGTATTGCCTTGTCCATGGACAAAGGCGGCAACATCCTCAAATTAGGGGATGATCTGGATAAAACTATTAAACAGATCAGTGCCGACCTGCCTCTCGGCTTGGAAATCGGTCAGGTATCCAATCAACCAGATATTGTAGACGAGTCAATCGGCGAATTTGTTAAATCGTTGCTCGAAGCTGTAGTCATTGTTTTGATTGTCAGTTTTGTCAGTCTGGGGCTTCGTTCCGGCATCGTGGTTGCACTTTGCATTCCGTTGGTTCTGGTCGGGGTCTTTGCCTGCATGAAGGTTCTTGGCATCGACCTTCACAAGGTCTCCCTTGGCGCGTTGATCATCGCCCTCGGGTTACTGGTAGACGACGCCATCATCGCAATCGAAATGATGTCAGTCAAGTTGGAGCAGGGATGGAGCCGTTATGATGCGGCCTGCTATGCCTACACTGCTACTGCGATACCCATGTTGACAGGCACCTTGATCACCTGCGCCGGATTTATTCCCATCGGGTTTGCCAAGGGCAACGCGGCGGAATTTTCCAGCAGTCTGTTCACTGTCATTACGATAGCGCTGGTACTATCCTGGTTTGTGTCCGTCATCGTCACGCCGTTACTGGGTTACCACTTGATCAAACCTAAGGAAAATCATGATCCTTCCCACGACGTGTATGACTCAAAATTTTATCGTATTTTCCGTCGCACCCTCACTTGGTGCCTGGAACGGCGCAAATTGGTTCTCACCCTCACCATTGCCTGCTTTATCGGATCTCTTTTTCTCTTCCAACTGATCCGACAGGAATTTTTCCCACCTTCCCTGCGCAAAGAAATCATTGTGGAAATGACTTTGCCGGAAGGTTCGACGATTCGGGCGACCGAAGCCCAAGCCGCACGTTTTGCCAAAGAATTCGACAACGATCCTGATCTTTCCAGCTACAGCTACCATGTCGGCGAAGGCGCACCCCGTTTTGTGTTGACTGTCGAACCTACGTTACCGAACAGCAGCTATGCACAGTTCGTTTTTGTCGCCAAAGATTTGAAGGCGCGCAATCGATTGAATGAAAAAGCGAATACGATTCTGGCGGAAAAATTTTCAGAAGTTCGCAGCCATGTCAAGTTGCTACAAACAGGTCCTCCCTCTGCCTATCCGGTCATGCTCCGAGTCAGTGGTCTCGATCATGAGAAGACTCGCGAAATTGCTCAAAAAGTGGGAGCGATAATGAACGCTAAACCCTATCTGAGCGATGTCAACTTTGATTGGAACGAAAAAGATAAAATCATGCATCTTGCCGTGGACCAAGACAAGGCGCGAATGCTTGGCATCGATAACCA
Source organism: Negativicutes bacterium (assembly GCA_035560855.1). GTDB lineage: Bacteria > Bacillota > Negativicutes > UBA1444 > UBA1444 > UBA1444. Next base: position 3,901 of record DATMYT010000157.1, read on the forward strand.
AACCCTGGCTACCAGCCTGCAGATGCAGCTCTCCGGCGCCTCCATCGCGGAATTTCGGCAGGAAGATAAAACGGTTGCCATCGTATTCCGGATGAATCCGCAGGATCGCAAGGACCTGTCTCGTGTCAAGGACTTACCCATCCATATCGGCAGCGGTAAATTCGTCCCCCTTGGTCAAATCGCCAAAATCAGCTACGACAGTGAAGATGGACTTATTTGGCGACGCAACTTAAAACCCACCATCACAGTGCAGGCAGAACTTAAAAATGGAATCACCGGCAACGATGCTACAAAAAAAATATATGAGGAACTTGCTTCACTACGTAGTTCTCTTCCTCCCGGTTATAGCATTGATGTAGGCGGTGCATTGGAAAACAGCAAAAAATCTATCGGGTTTCTTATGCAGCCCGTTCCCATCATGATTTTGATTATTGTTTTTTTGCTGATGCTTCAACTGCAGAGAATATCGCTAATGATGCTGACGCTGTTGACTGCTCCTCTGGGCATTATCGGAGTCTCCGTATTGATGCTCATTACTTTCCGTCCGCTCGGATTTGTCGCTGAGCTTGGCATTCTGGCCCTGGGCGGCATGATCATCCGAAACTCGGTCATTCTGATCGACCAGATCGAAAAACATATCGCGGAGGGGCAGGCCCCCTGGGACGCAATCATTAACTCCGCCATACTGCGATTTCGTCCGATCATGCTTACGGCAGCCGCTGCCATACTTGGCATGCTTCCGCTGGTTCCGAGCACCTTCTGGGGTCCGATGGCCATCGCTATCGCCGGTGGTCTTTTCGGCGCTACGTTGTTGACGCTATTGGTGCTACCGGTCATGTATGCAACGTGGTTCAAAAT
>DATMYT010000158.1:0-7202 GCA_035560855.1 Negativicutes bacterium
CAGAGGGCGTTGTGACAACGGATTACATTATTGAGGGCGATGCTGAAGTCAGCGTCGAAATCATTAAGACAGAGAACAAAAAATAGGGAATATATTTCTGCAGCTAATAACCTTCGTCAATATGGCTGATCACTTTTCGCACATTTGTGAAAATGCCGAAAAGACGATCAGCTTTTCGTTGCTGTCTCCTTTCTAAACGGATGAAATGTATCTTGAAAAGAAGGGAATTTCTTATACAGCATAGAATTTCCTTAGAATGATAAGGTTATGCAGTTGGACAGGGAGAACCGTTTTTGAATTACTAGAAACGACAGGGCGGACGGTGCAGCTTATTTTTCAGACACTATTGCAGTTGCGCCGGATGAATATTCGTCATGTGATTTATCAGATGGCTCATCTAGGGGTTGATACCATGCCAATCGTTTTTATGATGATTGTATTTACAGGGATGGTCATGGTGTGGCAGGCAACGCCTGCACTTACCCGCGCCGGAGCGCAGTCGACGACAGGGGGATTGGTTGCACTTGCCATGTTTCGAGAACTGGGCCCAGTTCTCAGCGCCGTTGTTTTGGCGGGTCGCGTAGGGGCTGCCATTACGGCTGAAATCGGCTCTATGAAAGTCACCGAACAAATCGATGCGCTGCGTGTGATGGCCACCAATCCTATCGGTTATCTCGTTGTTCCTCGTTTTGTTGCTTGCATTCTGATGACGCCCATGGTTGTGACGTTCGCCAATCTGATGGGGATCGCCGGCGGCTTTCTGGTGGCGACTACTTACACGAACGTCGGACCTTATACCTTTGTACATTCCATCGAAACCTTTACCGAGCTTTCCGATTTTACGGGAGGTCTTGTTAAATCTATGTTTTTTGGCGGTATTGTGGCCATCGTCGGTTGCCTGAAAGGGATGGGGGCTAAAGACGGAGCCGGAGGCGTCGGTAATGCGACTACCAGTTCGGTGGTTACTTCTATTGTTTGGATTTTTGTCGTCAATTATTTTCTTTCGACTTGGTTGTTTAGGTGATGTGATGGAACCACTGATCGAACTTAAGAATGTCGACATGTCATTTAAGGACCATCGGATTCTCAATAATGTAAGTTTGCAGATCCAACCTGGTGAAATCATGGTCATTATCGGACCGAGCGGCGCTGGCAAGAGTACTCTGCTTCGCCTGATGATTGGTCTGCTACGGCCGACAGCCGGAGAAATTTGGGTGGAGGGCCAGGAGATATCCCATCTCAATGAGGAAGAGCTTAACAAGATCCGTCGCAACATGGGGATGGTTTTTCAGTATTCGGCTTTGTTTGATTCCATGACTGTGGGGGATAATGTAGCTTTTGGAATTCGGCAGCATACTGATATGCCGGAGGATCAGATTTCACGGGTTATTCGACGTTCTTTGCGTATGGTTGGGTTGATGGGAAAGGAATCTTTGATGCCGAGTGAGCTGTCCGGCGGCATGAAAAAACGGGTCGGCCTAGCTCGAGCAATTGCCATCAATCCCAAAATTGTTTTGTACGATGAACCAACAGCCGGACTGGATCCTGTTATGTCATCCACCATCAACCGTCTGATAATGAGCACCCGACGCATTCTTGGTATGACTGCGGTTGTGGTAACTCATGATATGGATAGTGCATTTGCTATTGCAGATCGCATTGCAATGATGTACGATGAAAAGATCATTGAAGTCGGAACGCCGGACGAGTTTAGAGAATCATCCAATCCCTTGGTGCAGCAGTTTATCTACGGAGTAAAGAACCACTGCATCCCAGTCCGGAGGAGGGCAAGCGAATGATAATGAATGCGGAAACTAAAGTTGGCGCGGTTACTTTACTGGGCATAGCACTGCTAGTTGGAATTGCTATTTTCTATGGTGCGATTCGAGTAGGAGAAACCGGCTATCCCCTGCATGTGGATTTTGATCGCGTTGATGGTCTGAAACTGGGTGGACAGGTTCGTTATGCCGGCGTTGATGTTGGGCGGGTCGTAAGTATTGGCATGACTGACGAGGGTAAAGCACGGGCGACCCTACGGATATTTTCCGGGAATTTGATTCCGGTGGGATCCGATTTCGGGATTGGGTCAGACGGGTTGCTGGGCGAAAAATTTGTCAGCATTTCGCCGCCGGATAAACGGGAAACTTTTTTTAAACCGGATGAAGTCGTGACCGGATCTCCGTCGCAGGGAATGGAAACGCTCATTTCTACAGCCGATAGGCTGTTCAACCGATTGGATAAACTGGCAATTGCGCTGGAATCTGTTTTTGGCGATCCCAACGTTCAAGGATCACTCAAGGAATCGGCTCGCAATATCGATCAGCTAACAGCGGCATTGTCCCGCATGGCAGTTAACAATGAGCAAAATGTCAGCGCGATTGCCGGTAATCTGGCTGTGATGTCCGCTAGTTTGCGGAACGTGGCGTCAAGGGTTGACAAGATGGCTGCCTCGGTGGATAATGATGGGAAGTTTGCCAAAGATCTCAATGAAACGCTGTCAAATTTGCGCAGCGCCAGTGCGCGGATTGAGAAAATGGCTGCAGCATTGGAGCCGGTGGCGACAGATCCGGAAACGGCCGGGAATATCAAAACAACACTGAAAAATGCACGGGAAGTGTCGGAAAAAGCTAACCGACTCCTCAACAAAATTGAGAAAATCAAAACTGAAGCGGGTATTGATGTGATGTACAGCGGAGGCGCCGAGCGATACCGGACAAATGTGGATGTCAGGGTACATACAGATGAGAAGTCGTTTGTTCACATGGGATTGTCCGACATCGGCGAATCCAACCGATTCAATTTTCAGGTGGGGCGACAGGAAAAAGACTTCGGGGGGCGAGTTGGTGTAATCGAAGGGAAAGCCGGCGCTGGATTGGATTTGCGGTTGGGTAAAAATGTGAAATTTTCCGCAGATGCTTATGACCCGAATGATTTTAGGATAAAACTGCGGTCCGAACTTCGGATCGCTCCAGATACTTATCTCGTAGGAGAAAGCACCAGCATCAATAAGGACGCGCAACGCAATTCTTATATTGGAGTCCGCCGGACGTTTTAACCGGTGCGTAGCGCGAATAACGGAGGAATTAGGATGAAAAATAGGCAAACCAGACAATGGATCAAAAATGCCGTAGCGGTTATCATGGGAGGACTGCTGCTTTGGGGTACGGCTTTGGCTGCGCCTCCGGCGCCAACTGAACTGACATTGGATCAGGCGGTCAATATGGCGTTGACTAACAATCCGAGCGGCAAGATTGCTGTATTTGATTTTGAAGCCGCCAAAGGGACACTGACCGCCGCGCGGTCTTATCGCTGGCCGACAATCAGTGGAAAGCACAATGATACTTGGACTTGGTCCGGTGAAAAGGCTAATCAGAAAAATAGTCTCGATCCCAATTACATATCCAGCCAATATTCCAACTCTCTTACTGCTAGCTGGACTCTCTGGTCCGGCAACAAAGTCGAAAGCCAGGTCAGCCAGGCAAAACTTGGCCTCGACTCCAGCCAGTGGGGTATTGCGGCTGCTCGCCAGCAGTTGAAATACAATGCTACAGACGCCTACTTTAAATTCATGGCGGCCCGTGATGCCGTCAAATTGGCTCAAGAATCGGTCGAACGATTGGATCGTTATCTGCAGGATGTGAAATTGCAGTTTGATGTCGGCGTCGTCGCCAAAGTTGACGTCCTGCGGTCCGAAGTAGAACTGGCCAAGGCGAAACAAACTCTTATTGAGGCTCAGAATGCATATGGGTTGACCATGGCCAACCTCAACAATATTATTGGGTTGCCATTGACGACGGAACTAATCATTAAGGGCGATTTGTCCTATGTAATTTATGAGCAAGATTTGGCAACTTGTGTAGATGTTGCTCTGCGTCAACGTCCGGAGATCAGCCAATATACTGATGCTGCCAAGATCGCACAAGAAGGCGTCACCATTGCAAAAGCGGGCTATTTGCCTACTGTATCGGCAACCTATACGGCTGGCTGGAACGATACCAATTTTGCAGGCGGTAGCAATTACAATTGGACCGCGTATCTGACCACTAATTGGACGTTTCTGGATTCGGGCCTTACGGCAGGAACGGTAAAAAAAGCAGTGGAAGGGTTCAATAAAGCGAAAGAACAACTGATACAGACTGTGGACAGTGTCAGGTTGGATGTGCGTTCTACCTATCTGAGCCTGAAGTCTTACGAGCAGAGCATCCAAACAAGTAGCGCGGCTGTGGGATTAGCCGAGGAGGACTACAAGATTAAGGTCATTCGTTACCAAGCGGGCGTGGGGACGAACCTTGACGTACTGGACGCACAGGTGGCATTAACAACGGCCAAGAACAACTATCTTCAAGCCATGTATAATTACAATAACTACCGGGCCAAACTCGACAAATCAATGGGTGTACCGGTGAAGTAACCAAAGGAGAGCATCCATGCGGCGTAAGATTATTTTGGCCGCGTTGCCGTTTGTTGCCGTCCTCGGTTTTCTCGCATTCTGGTGGGGTTATCACGGACAACCCCTGATGTCTGAAGTGAAGGATGCGGTAGCTGGAGAACTGAGCCTCGCCTTCGGGACAAAAGTTTCGGTGGGCGCGGCGGAGCTAACGGCATGGAACGTGGTGACCCTCACAAATTCGAAAATATTTGACAGTCAGGGCCGCGAATTGGCCAAAATACCCAAGGCTGTCGTAGAAGTGGACCCAATACGGTTCTTGTGGACGCGGCGCGTCGTGGAATCCATCGGCCGTGTTACGGTTACTGAACCGGAAGTGTCTCTATACCGCGAATCAACTGGAAAATGGAATATCGATGAGCTTCTTTCCAAGGACCTGCCGGATAGCCGTGCGTTCAGGGGAAAACTGACGCTTACAGGCGGACAGGTCTTTCTCCATGAAGACAGCCGGATCTGGCAGATTGCGCCGGTCGCTGGTTCCTTGGATTTTGCGCAGAATCCATCAGTTCAGTTTCGATTGAACTTGCGTGGTCAAGACCAACGCGCCCGCACTTTTGGCACGTTCACTCCACAGGGCTATGGCGTTGTTACGCTGCAAGGGCAAAATCAGGATCTGGAAGCATGGCAGGGCTTATTCGCTAAAGATTGGCCGCTGGCTGACCTCAAAGGTCATATTGCGTCGCTAGATGTCACATTGAAAAAAGATCAGGATGGACTGAAATTTGCCGGTGAGATCAAACCCAATGGGATATCCGGTAAGTTTGCGGGAATCAACTGGAGTGACGTAATCGGCCTTGTTACTTTTTCGGAGCAGGAAGTCCAGCTTTATCATGTTTCCGGTAAAATTAACGGACAGGAATTGGCGGCTTCCGGGAAAATATTGCATCCACTGGGTGAGGCGGAACTGCAGATTCAGTTGACGGCAACTGATGTAGATCCGGCAGCGCTTGGCAGTTCTTTCCCTCTTAGCGGACGCATTGGCTTGGAGGCAAAATTATCAGGAACATGGAATACCCTGCAGGCGGAGGGAAAACTTTCGTTAGACAAGGGCACCGTTGGAGACTGGTCTCTGGATGGATTTTCTACCCGGTTTGTTGGTCGCCGTCTGCAAGACGATTGGACGGTGCGAGTGCAGGATGGGCGAGGGATTTTGTCCGGTGAGGCTTTGAACAATTTGGAGTTTTCGGTTTCGCAACAGGGAGGAAAACTAGACCTTCAAGCATTATCGGCACGACTCGGTTCGGGTTCCCTGACCGCCAGTGGCGCGCTAGGACCGGACCTGCTCAATCTGAGATTGGCGGTTGCATCGCTGCCGATGGGGATGTTGTCGGTCGTCTACCCTGAGCTTCAGGCGTTCGGCGCACTGGATTTAACCGGACAATTAACAGGAACTCCAGACGCGGTCCAGCTGACCGGCAGTTTCTTGGCGTTGGATGGACAGATTCTTCACCAACCCTTTACGCGGGCTACAGGGAATATAGCCTTTTATGACGGAACAGTGTCGCTCGACAAAGTTGAAGTCAGAAATGGCAAAGGATTGCACGAGATCAATGGAAAGGTAGCCTTATCCGGGAGCCGAGCCATTGACATGAAAGTCAAAACGCAGGGAGCTCGCGCCGAAGATATTGTAGCTTGGCTTGCTCCCGGCGAACCGCTGACTGGTAATGTTGAGAATGAAGTAATCCTTGGCGGTACGCTGGATGCCATTGAGGCTGACGGTAAATTAACGCTTTGGGAAGGTAGCTATCGGGGTTATTTGCTGTCAAAGGTTTCCGGCGCCTACCGGCGTAGCGGCGGTATCCTTTCGGTGAAAGAACTGGAGGTGGATTCCTTCAATGCGAAAGCATCTCTATCCGGCACGGTGGATCAACAGCAACGGCTGAATTTCACGGTGACCGCAAAAGAAGTGGAAATTGCTTACATTCAGTTAAAATATCCATATCCTGTACAAGGGCAAATGAGTTTGAATGGTACTTTAACAGGAACAACGCAAAACCCGGAGTTTAACGGTGATGTCATGTCACGGACGTTGCAGCTTAACGGACAGGACCTGTTTGATATTACTGGACAGATTGTGTTGCACCGCGATGAAGTGCAGGTGTCGGCCCTCCAGTTTCTACTTGGCAAAGGGCAAGTACGCGCAAACGGCGGGTATCGGGAAAAAGGCGAAGAAGTGTATGGCGGTTTATCTGTTGAAAATACGGAAGTCAGTGGACTGCTGGCTATCCTGAATACCCCGTTAAAAGGTGCTGCCGGTCGACTGAATGGTCAGGTGGCGTTGACGGGAACGATGAGCCTTCCTGCCATTCAGGTTTTTGGGACGCTACATGCCGGTCGAATCAAGGGCTATGCTCTTGACAGCATTGAATTGGATGTTTCGTTACGCAACAACATTATCACCGTCAATGATTTCCGAGCTCATCAAGGAACCGGCCTGATCGTAGCCAAAGGGACGGCAGACATGAAAGGGCCTCTGGCAATGGAGATTGGCGGAAGTGACATCGACGCAGGAATTTTGGCTGCTTGGCTCGATTCGACAACGGAAATTCAGGGAAAACTGAATTTTGTCGCGCAACTTAGCGGCACGGCGACAGCACCCAAGGCGGGCCTGTCTCTCGATATTCGAGGTGGCGGGGTGACAAATGCGACCTTTGATGAACTTTACGGCTTGTTCGTACTCCAGGATGAAATTATACAAGTGAACCAACTCTACATTACCAAGGGCGAACATCGGGCCAGTGTATATGGAAAATTG
>DATMYT010000159.1:0-3261 GCA_035560855.1 Negativicutes bacterium
TCACACGATAGGTTGAATATAATTACAATAAATGAACAGGCATTTGGCCTCGGCGTAAGGAGGGAGCGAAGTGGACAATTCAAAAAAAACAGGCCCTGCAGGGGAAGATTATCTTGACCTCGGCAGTGTTCGTATTGCTGATGAAGTGATAGCTTCCATCGCGGGAATTGCTGCAGTCGATATTCCTGGCGTTGTAGGCATGAGCAGTGGGTTAATCGGCGGTATGGCGGAAATGATGGGCAAGAAAAATCCATCCAAAGGGGTCAAGGTTCAGGTCGGCGCCCGGGAAGTGGCGGTTGACCTTTATATTATCGTTGAATATGGTCTGCGCATTCCGGACGTAGCGCTGCAAGTTCAGGAAAAAGTGAAGGAAGCCGTGGAAACCGCCACCGGTCTGTCGGTGATCGAGGTAAATGTTCATGTGCAGGGAGTAGGCTTCTCGCAGGGCGATACGGATGAAGAACTCCGGTTGAGATAGGGGGAACTCCATATGAGCATTATTGACAGGATTATTCTTTCCATTTATACCGTTTTATTAATGGTGCTTTCGCTGATTTCCATCATGCTGTCGGTGAAAATCCTGCCTCAGGATTATTGGCAGCAGGGACTTTCCTTGATCTATGGACGATGGGAAGCCGCATTGATTGGCGGGATTTTTTTCTTGGTCAGTATACGATTGTTGTTGGCGGGAGTACGTTCCAGACGAGGAACAAATAAAATTGTCCACCAGACCGAGATGGGCGTGGTCGAAATCTCGATTGGCGCAGTTGAAGATTTGATCGCCAAGACAGCGCGACATACGCGAGGTGTGCGGAACGCGAAGGTTAACATCCGGCAACTGGGAGACGAAGTTAAAGTGGATATGCGTATCGTCGTGGGTCCTGAGTACAACATTCCCAAAGTTGCGGAGGAAATTCAGCAGCGGACGCAGGAGTATCTGAAGAATACGGTAGGCGTGTCGATGACGGAAGTGCGGATCCTGGTGAATGATATTTCCAACGAGTTCAAGAGCAAGACACGCGTGGACTGATGGCAGGGGAGGAGAAAATATGGATCCGATTTTATTTCAGGAAATCTGGCGTGCTCATAGCGGGAAAATCGTAGGGGTTTCCATTGGGCTTGTTTTGGGTCTGTTGATTCTTATCATTGGTTTTTTTCAAGCGCTGTTTGTGTTGTTTTGCATGGTAGTTGGCTATATTATCGGCAAGCGAATTGATGATAAAGAAGATTTGATGGAGATTTTGGATAAGTTATTGCCTCCGGGAACCCATCGATAGATAGGAGCGTCAAAAAATATCATGAGTCGAAGAAAAGCCCGGGAACTGGCTTTGCAAGTTTTATTCCATCTTGATTTTACCGGCGGTTCTCCCCAGGAAGTGATTTCTGCGGTATATGCCATGCAGGATGAGGAAATTGCAGAGAGCGTTAATGACTATGTTGAATGGGTTGTCATGGGGACATTGGAACGCAAGGATGAAATTGACCAGATGATATCGGAACTGGCTCGCGACTGGAAGCTGGAACGGATGGGCGGGGTTGATCGCGCTGCTACGCGAATGGCTATTTATGAGATAAAGTTTGGTGATGGCCGGGTTCCTCCTCGAGCCGCTGTTAATGAAGCGGTAGAATTAGCCAAACACTATGGCTCTGATGAGTCGGGTCGCTTCGTCAATGGAATTTTGGGTTCTTTAGTTCGGGGCGCGCCGGAGTGATATGGAAGTATCGATCGGTATAGATACCAGCTGTTATACAACTTCGGTGGCTGCAATGGATCTAACGGGAAAACTGCTTGCGGATGCAAGAATCCCTCTGACAGTGAAGTCGGGAGCAAGAGGGCTGGCCCAGTCCGAGATGGTTTTTCAACATGTGCGCAACTTACCGGTGGTAATGGACCAATTGCGCCGGTTGATAGGTAGCGAGGCCCAGATTGTTGCAGTAGGGGCTTCCGGGAGACCCCGACCGGTGGAAGGATCCTATATGCCGGTATTTCTTGTCAGCCTTGGAAGCGCAAAAATGCTGGGAGCCGGAATAAATTGCCCCGTTTTTGAGATCAGTCATCAAGAAAACCATATTTTGGCTGGAATGTGGTCAGCCGGAGGAGCTTTCGAGCTTGATTTTCTGGCGCTGCACGTATCGGGCGGAACGACTGAAATCCTGCACGTTCGACGAACTCCAGACCACTTTGAGATAAAACTGATTGGCGGGACTTGCGATCTGCATGCCGGACAATTTGTTGACCGGGTTGGTGTAGCAATGGGACTGCCATTTCCTTCCGGTTTGCATTTGGAGCGATTGGCGGAAACTGCTGAAAAAAACGTTCCGATCACGCCGGTTTCTGTCGAGGGGACACAGATTAGTTTTTCCGGCCCGGAATCCCATGTCAATCGCTGGCTTGCCAAGTCACCCGCTCCATCGGATGTGGCGGCTTCCGTGCAGCACTGCATTGCGGAGTCCTTGCAACGGGCGTTGATTGCGGCCATTGATCAAACCGGCATTAAAACGGTGTTGCTGGTTGGCGGCGTTGCTGCCAACCGTTTCATTCGTTCTTATGTTGCGGATCATTTATTGCGAGGCAGAGGGGCAACGGTGCGGTGGCCAGTTCCGGAATTCAGCGGTGATAATGCGGTAGGCGCTGCCTGGTGGGCACTTACTCGTAAGGCGGTGTGAGGAAGCTGACATACTTCAAGGAGTCTGACTCGCTTAGTGTGACAGAACTAACTGCGTATATCCGGCAATTATTTGATAGAGATTCCCTCTTGGGCCGACTGAGTGTCCGGGGTGAATTATCAAATTTTCGCCGACATCATTCGGGTCATTGTTATTTTACGCTAAAGGATACCGGTGCATCTCTTCGCTGCGTTATGTTTCGCAGCCGCGTCCAGACTCTGCGCTTTGAACCAACGGATGGCGCAAGGGTTCGAATCTCCGGCCATATTTCCATTTATGAACGAGATGGTACGTATCAGCTATATGCAGATTCCATGACTGCCGATGGCTTGGGCGATTTGAGCATTGCGTTCGCCAAACTGCGGGAAAAGCTGTTGGCCGAAGGCTTGTTTGATGAAAATCGCAAAAAGCCACTTCCATTGTTGCCTCGTGCCATAGGGGTGGTGACATCTCCGACTGGCGCAGCGATCCGGGATATTGTGACGGTGGCACACCGCCGCCATCCGGGAATTCCGGTTTTGCTTTTTTCGGCGCAAGTCCAGGGAGATGAGGCTCCGGGACAGATTGTCCGGGGGATTCAAATGCTGGATCGAT